>JAENWE010000378.1 GCA_016650185.1 Vicinamibacteria bacterium
CGGAAATTACCTTCAAGAGCACGAAGATCGCGCCCGTGGATGAGGACACCTTCAATGTCACGGGAATCTTCACCCTGCATGGGATGGCGAAGGAAATGACCATTCCCGTGGATTTCGGGGGCGTCATCACCGACCGGCGAGGCACGGAGAAGGCGGGCTTCAGCCTGACCGCCAAGCTGAACCGCAAGGACTACGGCATCGTCTGGAATCAGACCCTGGACACGGGCGCGCTCGTGCTCGGAGACGATGTCGAGATCACGGTCAACATCGAGGCCAATAAGAAAAAGCCCGCGGCTGCAGACTCGCCCGCGACGAAGTAAAGGCAGGGGTCGCCGCCAAGGCGCGCCTCATCGGATCTCCGCTGGCGAGCGAGTTGATCACCCACAGATCAGCCACCTTGCGCCGGTCCGGTCGGACCCCCGAGAACTTGGTGGAGTCCCTCGCCCACTGGAGAGGAACGGCAGGGGCACCCGGCCCGTCCTTGTGCTTGGTGTCGCCCTTCTGGTCCTTCTTGAGACTCGTCTTCGCCTGTTCGTTCAGACGCCGCGAAGCTGTGGTTCTCCTCGCCGTCGGTCGTGAGCTGAACCTCCTGTGCCTTTCGTGGCCAGCGGGATACCTTCGCCAAACCGGTACTGCTGTGGCTCCCACACGCATAGCTCTCGGCGGTGATGGACGAGCGGAAAAGCGGAGGCAGGAAGGTAGCACGAGCGGACGCTTCGATTATCCTGCGGCCCACGGCCATGGAAGCGCCTGAGATAATCCCTCCTGTCGGCCTTCCGCCCCCACCTACGAAAGTCCTCACTCCCCGGGCCTGGGTTCGCGACGGTCTCCTGATCTGCCTGGGGATCAAACTGCTTCTGATGTTCCTCGGAGTGGCGGCGGCCGAGATCCGGCTGGACCGGCCGTTTCGTGACCTCGACAAGGTGCTCGGGATCTGGCACCAGTGGGACTCTTTGCATTACTTCGACATTGCCGAGATCGGCTATCGCCCGCCGGATGTGTCAACCACTCTCGCTTTCCCGCCCTTGCTCCCCATGCTGGTCCGCGCCGCCGGATGGCTCACCGGTTCACTCTTGGGGGGGGGAGCGCTGGTGGCGACCGTTCTGTCATTCCTGCCCGGCCTCCTGCTTTTTCAACTCGCGCGACTCGATCTGAGCGAGGAGAACGCATTCCGCGCCATGCTGGTGCTACTCCTTTTTCCCAGCAGTTTTTTCCTCCACATCGTTTACACCGAGGGCCTGTTCCTGACCGTGGTCCTGGCCGCGTTTCTGGCCGCCCGCCGAGCACAGTGGATGGCTGTGGCATTCTTCGGCGTCCTGTGTGGCCTGACCAGAATCAACGCCTTTGTTCTCGCTCCGGCGCTGCTGGTCGAGGCGTGGGGAACTTCGTCGCGCGGCCGCCTCTTTCGGGTGATGGCGGCGCTGTCGGTGGGGGCTGGGATCTCCGTCTATCTCGCCATCAACTACGTCACCACCTCCGACCCTTTCGCCTTCGTGTTTACCCAGCAGCGCTCGTTCCACCGCACATTCGCCTGGCCCTGGCAAGGAGCCGCCCATGTTTGGAACCTGGCCGGTGTAGGTGGGTCGAACTCGATGATGAACGGCGTGTTCCAGACCCTGTGCGTCCCACTGTTGGTCATGGCCTGCGCGATCTCGGTCGCGAGGCAGCGCCTCTCGTACGCCATCTGGATGATCGGCAGTGTCCTGATCTTCACCGCCCAGGGTTTCTGGCTCAGCCTTCCGAGGTACGCTCTGGTTCTCTTTCCGGCCTTCATCTGGCTGGCTCCCCGCACCGCCCATCGGGTATTCGGGCCACTGTGGTTCGCGGCTTCAACTCTGCTCCTGAGTTTCCTGGCCGGCCAGTTCGCTCAAGGCTGGTGGGCAAGTTAGCAGCTAAGCTATTGTCCTGACTCATAAATTCGAACTTGAAAAGCGAAAGCATCAATCCCTCCAGAAGAGTCGAGCGGCGTTACGCGAATTGGAAGTACTCGGAGAGCGTCGTCCACTCGATCTTGTACTTGACGTCCCCCATGCCCTCCTCTCGGAGTTGCTTCATGGCGGGGGTGTATGGACCCATCGATTCGCCTTCGCCGAAGATCTCGGTGGTGACGCCTTCGCGTATCTCACCCTGCGAACGGCCGTCCACGATCAGCGAATCGACCGACCACGAGAGCATGTTGATGAAGCCGGGCGCCACCGCCAGACCCCGAGCGTCGAGGCACACGGTCCGCGGTGGCGTTGGACAAGTCACCGACGGCCGCGATGAGTTCGCCCCTTATCCCGACGTCCGCGAGGCGCCCCTTCGACCCGGAACCATCGTAGACCGTCCCGCCCCTGATGATGACATCATAGTCCGCGGCGGTTGCGACTACCGCCATCAGAACGAGGGCGAATGCCCCAACGAAACGCGAAGACTTTATCTGGCCTCGGTTCATAGCTCTCCTTCGAGTCGGTGAGTTTCCTTCGTGGCGTTGCGGTCACGGTTTGAGCGGCTACGGCCGCCGCGAAGATTAAGGCTGAGCATGTAAAAGCCTGCCATCCTATCGGTGACCGTCGTCAGATGCGGCTGCCGGGCCAAGTACAAATGCGAGAAGGCTAAAGGGTATCGGCTCCGCCGGCCACCAACGATGCTCGCGCGATATCGGTTTGCCCGAAGTCATCGCCCTTGTATAGAAGCGGCACGCCACGCACTTTTGCCAAGGCGTAGCTGAAGAGATCCCCGAAGTTCAAAGCAGCGGAGTGACCGCTCCCTTTGCCGAAGGCGACGAACGCGGCATAAGCGGCATCCATCTCGGTTGGGCTGGGAGCGACAAGTTCGAACACGGGCAACCGAAGCAGGTCGTCCAACAGAATCACCGCTCGCTGTCCGCGCCGGCCATGAACCACCATGCGCGTTTCGACGACCGTCACGGTACTGACGAGCGCCCTGGTCGACTTCTGAATGATTTGTGAAAACGCCTCCCGCTCCGGTTCGGCGAAGGCGATGGCAACGAGGGCGGAGGTGTCGACAACGATCATCGCGGCAGACCGTGCTCGTCCCATTCCAACGGATTGAAAGCGTCCTTGCGCTCGGGAATGCGGTCAAACTGCGCAAGCAGCGCCGCCAGGCGGCCGGGCCTGTCTCCGCCCGCTGCGGTTTCGCTGAGCAGGCGATCCACTGCCCGTTCGACAACGGCGGTCTTGCTCATGCCCATGGCCCGGGCCAAGCGTTCGACCTTGCCAACCACTACCGAATTCGCAATCTGGAGTGCCATAGAGAGCCCTTGATGTGTATATAAACATGATCAATATACACGAACCCATGACCCCGAGGGATGGAATCCGTCGTGTGCTCTAGACAGAGGTTCGGGGGGACTGAGCCCTGCAAGCCGTTCGCCGTTCGCGGCCCCCCCGACTCATCAACGATAAATCCCGTTGAAGAGGAACTTGAAAGTGCCATGCGGCTGGGCTCGGAACGTGATCTCGGGCCCGAACAGCATGAGCCGGCCCTGGCCGATCTTCGCCTCCGCCACCGCGACTCCGCCCTCGAGGGCGTGCTGCCCCCAGGCCCAGCCGCTGCGCAGGGGGGTGGCGCTCGGGAACCAGGCGACCGGGGTGACGCCACGAAGGCCCGCATCGGGTTTCAGCTCGAATACGGGGGAGTTGTCGAAGAAAACGTCCACGTCTTTGGAGAGGCCCCAAGCGAGCGGATGCGTGACATCGGCCTCGGCGCGCAGCACGGAACCCGGCACGTAATATTTATCCCGACCGAGATTCTTGGGGCCGTTCGCGGTGCGCTCGACCAGGTGGTTTTCCACCAGACCGAGGTTGTTGCCGATGGAGGTCGAATCACCGATGGCGATCGCGCGGCCTCCCGCCTCCACAAAAGACTTGATCGCGGGAATGCTCTTGGCCACGGTGTAGCTACCAAGCCAGGGCGCGAATTCCCCCGCCCGTTCCGCCGTCGGCTGGCGCTGCGCGAAGGGCCCCGCGGTGGGACGGTCGCTTTCGGGAAGGATGCCGTCCGCGAAGATCAGGACATCGAACCGGGCGTTGAGGTTCCCCGCGTCGATGGTCTTCGGATAGACCTGCTCGACGGAGGCGAATTCGAACTGCTCCAGGATCCAGCGAATCCAACCCGACGGCATGCTGCCGCCGTACCGATCGGCGAGACCGATGCGCACGGCCTTGAGGGCCATGGTCTCGGCGGGCCTGGCCATCGCCATCGCACGCATGCCAAGATCGGCGGCTGCGCGGGTCACGATGGGCGTCGATGCAGCGCCTGCCACCACGTAGTAGCCGCCCGCGTCGGGTCCGGCAGTGATCCGGTGAACTTCGCCGCCCGCCTTCAGAACACGATTCACCACGATAACCGAGTCATTTTGCGCCGCGGGGAGAAGGAAGCCTGCGGCAGTTCTGGCTCCGTCCACCGGCGCTCCGTCCGGCTTGGCCAGGTTCACAGGCGACAAAGCCTCGAAGGGGCCGTCGAATCCGTCGAGCACGCGATCGAACTGGACACCCATCTGGTAGGCCAGCGTCCACCCCGCATTGTCGTAGGGAGGAATGGGCGGGCCGCCCGGCGACGCGAAGTCGTTGGGATGATCCTGCGGCTCGAACATATCGATCACGTGAGGCCTGAAGGCCTGGGCCGTCTTCACCACCAGAGACCCCTTTGGATACGCCTTCCCCGCCACGGTGAAGCCCGCGGTCGCGCGATGAACCACGATGCCCGAGCGCTGCAGGGCGTTGATGAACTTCACCGCGGTCGGGAAGTCGGCCTGGCTCGCGGAAAGGATGTAGCCGCGAGCGTCCCGATCCGCGGGCCTCCGAAGCTCATCGAAGTACTTGGCCGGCACCACCGGCGACCTTCCGCCCGCGTTGGCGGCGAACAGGCCCCCGGGAGTCAGGGCCGGATTGATGATGGAGGCAGGGCCCGAGGGCGCGCGCATGTCCTTGTCCGCGACCGCTCGGACCGCCTCGATGTCCTTCGGCCAGACGGTCCAGTTGTCGCGGCTTCCCCGTTCGATGGAGTTTCGGCCCATCTTGTAGATGTTGTAGAGGAACTGCTCGCGATGTCGTGACGCGATGTCCAGGACCGCATAGTTCGCGGTGACCGAGTATTCGATTGACTGACGAAAGTGCCAGGTCTGGGGAGTGATGGGAAACGGCGTGTCGCCGCTGGCAAGAGCGCGCTGGGGCACAAACTCGATCTCAATGGGCGTGGGATTGCCGATGGTCTCGGTCAGCAGTCCGATCTGGTTGTGGAAGTACACCGCGGTGCGGAGGCCGCCGTTCCACCAGGTGGAGTAGTTGGCTCCGCGCCGCATGGTGGCGCCGGGCTTGTTCTCCACGATGAAGCGGTTGTGCATCGAGGCGCCGACCAGATCAAGGCCGGTCACGATGAGGGGATCAAGGTTGTAATTGAACGGATCCCGGAAGGGAGGCGCGAACAGCACAGCGCCGGTGGGACCGGTCTGATGATGGTTGTACATGATCTGGGGGATCCACTCGATCGAAAGCTGGCGCGCCATGTTGCGGCTCTCCGCCTGGTTGAGAGCGTAAAAATCCCGATTGTTGTCGTGGCCTGCGTATTTCTGATACAGACGCGGGATGTCGCCGCTCCGACGCGCCTTTTCATCCTTGTCCTTCATGTACCAGTTCGAAACGAGCTCCATGCCGTCCGGATTCGCGTGGACGGCGAGGATGATGAGGTCGTTCAGAAAACGCATGGTTTCCTCATCGGTGCGGCTCACCAGCTGATAGACGGTCTCCGCCAACTGGGCCGCTCCGAGGACCTCCGTCGCGTGCAGACCCCCGTCGATCCAGACCACCGCCTTGCCCTCTTTGGAAAGCGTTCTGGCCTGGGCCTCGGTCAGGCCTTCGGCTCGGGCCAGGCGCTGAGAAATGTCCTTGTACCTTGCCAGCATCTTGTGGTTCGCGGGGCTGGTGATGATGGCCATGAGCTGGTCGCGACCCTCGGCGGTCTTGCCGATGACTTCGAGCTTCATCCGATTGGACTCGGACGCGAGCTTCTTCATGTAGGCCGAGAATTCCGTGTAGTTCGCGAGCTTGTAGTCATCACCGATGGTGAAGCCGTAGGCCTCTTTCGTAGTGGTGATCCTGCCCTGGGCCGGAGCCAGCGAAGCCGCGGCCAGCAGGCCAAGACTCAGCAGGGGAAGCCGTAGATATCGCATTGGGTTTCGTCCTCGAGGAATGAGGGGCCGGCAGCTTTGGTCCCCTCAGGAATCTGTCGTGGAGAATCTTAGCCCTTTAGCGTTCGGCCGATCTCCGCGGGCGTTTCTGGGACATCCCTTTTGGTCGTTGATCGGCGGTCTCCGAGGCGCCGCGGCGCGTCTCAGACCGGTTTTTGATCCCGGGCGCGCAGCTTGGCGTCGATGAAGTCGGGGTGCGCCACGTGCAGCAGGCCCGCGATCTTGCGAACCATGTGCTCTTCGCTCGCATCCTTCTTGCCGTCAGCGAAGGCCACCAGCCAGAGCAGCTCGACCACGCGCTTCTTCTGTTCGGGCGAGAAAGCTCCGTCGAGGAGAGAGGTGAACTCGAAAATCGAGATCGCGGTCCGCGACTGCTCCTCGGAGAGGCGCATGATGTCCGCGCTCTCCTCCGCATTGAGGTTGAACGTGCTTTGCAGCGCGGTCCTCATCACCATGCGCTCGGCGTCTTCGACCTTATGGTCCGCGCGAACAATCTCAAAAAGCAGCACCCCGGCGGCCAGGCGCAACGCCTTCTCCTGAGCCTCCGGCGACGGCGGGGCCTCCGGCGTGAGCTTCGATTGAAAAAAGTCCATCAGTCCATCGAACATGGGACGAGACTACTCCTCCGACGCGCCGGAGGAAATAGCGTCTCGGGGCCAACGACTAGGACAGAACTTCCGGCTCGTCCGTTCCCTCGGGCACCGTGTAGTCGAACGTGTACGAATGTTTCCCGTCTTCAATGATGATGGTCAGCGCCCCCGCCAGACCGACGAGCTGCCCGGTTCCAGAGTCGGGGATGACGTTGATGAGCATCTTGAAGTCGCCCCCTTGCTTCATGGTGGCGTGATGCATGAGGGTGAAGGTTCCCTGGCGGCCCTTCACCGACACGATCATCGTCTCTATGGCGACGTAACCCGCCGAGCCTTTGACCTCCGTGCCTCCGGTCATCATTTCGCCCTTGCTGGTCCCGACGATGTCGCCCATCCATACTTTGTCGATCGACAAACGACCCACCTTCACCCCCGGCACTTTCTCGTCCTCGGGCAGTGGCTGGACCTTGACGGTAAAGGTCCCGTTCGCCTGGGTGGTCATCATTGCTCCTTTCTTCGAGATTGGGGCCGCGCCCGTCTGCGCTTGAGCGCTCGTGCTTCCGGTGACCGCCGAAGCGGCCAGCACCAGGGCACAGGCAGAGTGTGTCTTCATATGCGGATGGTAGCGCGACCGGGCCCCGAAACCAGGGTCGGTGGTCAAGGTAGGGAACAAACCGCGCCTGCTCTTCGTCCAAGCCTCCATGCGGGGAGCCGATTTGCTATTTCTTCTACTTTTGTATGAGTATTAGGCCCATGGCTAGGAGCGATCGTCCCGGAGCGTTCGAGGAAGTGGTTCTTCTCGCCGTGGCGAGACTCGCTGACCAGGGTTATGGGGTCACGATCCTGCGGGAGATCGAAGACTGCACGAACACGCAACCCGCTCTCGGAGCGATCTACGCGACGCTCGAGAGACTCGAGGCCCGCGGATGGGTCTCTTCCTATCAGGGTGATGCTTCGCCGGTGCGTGGGGGACGCGCGCGGCGGCACTACAAGCTGACCGGGGCCGGCGCCCGGGCGCTTGAACACACGCGCCGCATTTTCGATCGACTCTGGGATGGCCTGGCTCTGGGCCGCAGGGCGCGATCATGACTACGAACCGCGATCCCAACCCGCCCCGCCTGGCCGTCCGGCTGGTGCGGCTCACCGCGCCCCTCTCTGATCGAGACTGCATGCTGGGCGACCTCGAGGAGGAGTTCGCGCGGCGACAGGCGACCGGTGACCTCAAAGCGCACTGGTGGTTCTGGCAGCAAGCGCTCCGCTCCACGCCCCCGAATCTCGGCCGGCGACGGCTTGAAGCAAGTGCCTGGCAACGGGCGAACCCCACTCATCGAAAGGGCGACGACGCCATGACCTCCTTCCTCTACGACCTCCGTTTCGCCTGGCGCTCGGTGACCCGCAACAAGCGGCTCGCCGCCACCATCGTAGGCACACTCGCCCTCGGCATGGCCACCACCACCGTGATCTTCAGCGTCATCGACGGGGTGATCCTGAATCCCTTCCCGTTCCCGGACCCCGACCGGCTGGTCGGGGTGGGCACCGCTCTCCCCAAGATTCAGCAAGACGTCACCTTCATCGAGAACATGTCGCCCGCGGAGTACGTGGACATCAAAGGCGCCAGCACCACCATGACCGGCAGCGTGGCCTGGGACATGGGGAACCGCCAGGTCTCGGAAGGAGGCTCGACGGAAAACCTCTTCAGCGCTTTCTGGTGGGGCGACGCGCTGCCCACCCTGGGTGTGCAGGCCGCGGCCGGACGTGGCTTCCTCGACGAAGAGATCAAGGCGGGCAAGAAGGTGGCCATCGTGAGTCACCGGTTCTGGACGAACCGGATGGGCGCCGACGCGGAGCGCATCGGCGGTCCGCTGGTGGTGAACGGCGAGGTGTACACACTCGTCGGTGTTCTCCCCCGCCGGGTGCTGGTCTACGGAACCGATTTGTGGCTGACCATGCCCGTGAGTCCGGGCGTCTATCCCCGCGGCCGGCGCCAGTTCCAACTCCTCGCCCGCCTGACTTCCGGCAAGACCATGGAGGATGCCAACACAGAGCTCGCCGTGATCGCGGCCCGAACCGACACCCAGTTCCGGTCCGCTCAACCGGAATACGAGATGTGGCGGATGGAAGCCCGTTCCTTCGTGGACATCAACGTCGGTCTGATGCGACCGGCGGCCGCCATCCTGTTCTTCGCCGCCCTTTTCGTGCTGCTCATCGCCTGCGTCAATGTGGCGAGCCTCCTCCTCGCCCGGGCCATGCGGCGTAGCCGTGAGATGGCCATGCGCGTGACCCTGGGAGCGCGACGTGGGCAGATCCTTCGTCAGCTCGTGTGTGAAAGCACACTCCATGCTTTGCTGGGCGCCCTTGTGGGAACAGCACTCGCCACGCAGGGAGTAGGCGCACTGCAGTTCGCGCTGTCCAAGATCACGGCCCCGGTCCCCGGAGAGATCGCGCTCTCGATGCGTGTTCTGGCCGCGACGCTTCTGGTAACCCTCGTCTCTGGATTCCTGTTCGGCCTCGCCCCCGCTCTCTACACCCTTCGCAGCAACACCCAGGCAGCGCTGCGGGCCGAGGGGCCGACCGCCACCGGAGGCAGCCAAAGGCTGCGCGCCCATCGTTTCTTCATCGGCGTTCAGATGGCGTTCGCCGCTCTCCTGGTGGCGTGCAGCGGTCTTCTCGTGCGCAGCCTGGTCCGTCTGCAATCGGTCGACCCGGGCGTCGCCAGTACGCAGCTTCTCGGGTTCCGCACCACTCTGGCCAGCGAGCGCTACCGCAGTGTCGCCGAGTATCAGCGTTTCTTCGAGACATTGCAGGCGAACCTGGCGTCGCTCCCCGGCGTCACCTCCGCCACGGTGGCCACCCAGACGCCGCCCAACTATTTCTCCACCAACTCCTTCGTGATCGAAGGGGAGGAAGTGGCGGCGGAAGGCGGACTCCGCAACGCCTACTTCACCGCGGTCACGCCGAACTATTTCGCCACCATGGGCATTCCCCTGCGCGAAGGCCGACTGTTGAGCGCCGATGACCGGGCCGGAACGCCTCCTGCCGTGCTCATCAACGAAGCGGCGGCTCGATCCTTCTTCGCCAGGGACTCAGCGCTTGGCAAGCGCCTCCATTTCGGCAAGGGCGAGCGCGAGGTCATCGCCGAGGTGGTCGGTGTCGTGGCCTCGATGAAGAACCGCGGCCTCGACCGCCTCGCCGCGCCCGAGATCTTCGCCCCTCTCAACCAGCTCGGCTTCGCCAATCAACTGATGACGGTGGTCCGAACCACCGGCGACCCCATCGGGTTGGCGCCCTCGGTGCGGGAGGCGGTGAAGCAGCTCGACCCCTTGCAGCCGATCTATCAGGTGCAGACCGTCGACCAGGCCTTCGCGAGTCGCGGCATCCAGCGGCGCATCGCCACCGCCGCGCTCCTCATCTTCGCTTCGTTCGCCTTGTTTCTCGCCGCGGCCGGCGTGTATTCGGTCGCGTCCTACGCCGCGGCCGCGCGGACTCGAGAGATCGGAGTGCGTATGGCCATTGGCGCCACCGGCCGCGATGTCCGTCATCTGGTGGCGCGACAGGCCTTGGCGCCCGTCGCCGTCGGCGCGTTCCTCGGTCTGATCGGCGCGATCGGCGCCGGCAAGGGGATGGGTCCCATCCTCTTTGAGATTCAAGGGTATGACCCGGCGACTCTGGCCGTGTCGATGATCCTGCTGGCCATGGTCGCTCTGATGGCCGCAGACGGGCCGGCTCGAAGGGCCAGCCGGACTGATCTAGTGGCCGCCCTCGGAGCCGACTGACCGCGCCGGTGGCGGGAGAGGCTCAGGCTTGGGCAGACATCTTGGACCCTCCGCCGCCGTCGTCGTGCCGTTGATCCGAACTCTCCTCGTTGTCCGCGATCTGTCGCTGGCTGCGCTCTTCGCGGGTCCTTGGGGCGATTGACTCGTCAGCGGCCTGAGGATCCGCGCCGCATCCACGCTCGCGAGGACGCGGTACGAATAGTCCGCTTCGCCCTCGTAGGCGTGAACCCTGGCCGAAACCTCGATGCGCAACGACGGTGCGGGCCGGAACTCGCGCGCCACCCCGGCTTCGAAGTAATCGCGAGCAGCCGGGAACCGCGACCCGTCACGGCGGATGACTCCGTAGTTCGGGTCCCCTTCGACTTTCACAAAGTCACGAGCGTGCCAGTACAGGGCATGGGCCCGCAGACGCTCGCGTCGATAGACGGCGCGGAGGAATGCCCCCCCGCCGCGGATTCCGTCTCCGGCGCGCGACCGATCCGGTTCGTACGCGGAGATCACGCCCGCGGCGAAAATCGACAGCCGGCTCTCTCCGCGGCGCCACACGTCCACGCCAACACCGGCGGCCGCGGCGAAACTGTCGCTGACCGCGCCGAACTCGGAGAGCTGCCCGCCCTCGTGGACCACGTGGGCCTGAGCCAGGCCGAGGGTCCGATTCCGCCGCTTCTCGAAGAGGAAGCCCGCGTTGAGGCGTTCCCGGTGGGCGACGGTGTTGATGCGCTGCCAGGACAGCCACGCGTCGTGCGTCCGCGAATCGGTGCTGCCCTTCCACTGAAGACCAGCTTCCCAGGGCCGCTCGAACGAAAGGGTCTCGATCTGCAGAGGAGGAAGGAGCCCGTGCGGCGTCTGGACGTCCGGGCCCAGCGCGGTGGTCGCGCGTCCCGGGTCCCGCGTTCCGAACACCAGAAGGCTCGCAGGCGATCCGATATGCAGGGCCAGCACGGGGCGCGCTTCCTCGATGGCCTTCTCCGAGCCGAACTGCTGACGGCCGGTGCCGCCAAGGTCGAGGCCGGCGTGGTCCGAGAGCGGCCAGGTCACGAAGGCGCGCGCCCAGGCTCCGAGAAGCGTCTCACCGGTCCGAAAAGGGCCGAAGAACTCCGTGTTGTCGGCGAAGAACAGGGTCTGGAACCTCAGCTCGAGCGGCCGATCCTCGGCGCGGGCCACGGACGCAAGCGTGAGCAAGACGATTGCCGGGGCGGCTCGTGCCCACATGCTCCTCCGCGATCTCGCGGTGGCCCCGCGTCAGTGTCCGGAAGTCTTGATGTTCATCTCCGCTCGCGCCGGCGAGACGTAGGCCGTCACGGAACTTTCGTGGCCGGCGTCGTCGATCGCGGCCACTCCGAACACGTGGTCGTCGATCTGGATGTTTGGCAGGATCAGGTTCGTGACGTTCCCGACCGCCAGTTCGTGCTGCCAGTCCGGACCCCAGGCCTCACGCCAGAAGACGCGATAGGCGACGGCGCCCGGTGAGGCCGCCCAGGTCAGGTTCGCGTCGTATCCCGATGGAGCGCGCGTGATCCCTGGCTGGCCGCGTTCATTCATCACCGAAGGCGGCGGCGGGGCCAGGGCGAGCGTGGCCGCGACCGCGGCGTTGACCCGCGCGTTCTGGGCAAGGTAGGCGAGCGAGATGCCCTCGAAGGTGTCGCGCACGTCGTGCTGCCGGGTGAAGTTCTCACGCGATTCACGGAAGCCCACGGCCGCGAAGCCCAGCTGGTTGTAGGCGGTGTGATCGCCGCCCCGTCCGAACCGGTCGGAGCGCGACATCGGACGCACCTTGTGGGAAGGCACATAGCGGGCGCCCCAGCGCTGCACGAAGCGGGCGAGAGAGCGCGAGGGTGAATCCTCCGGACCTTCCGAGTACACGCGGATCGTGGCACCATCGACGATCCTGCTGCCGCCCCTGTCGTTCCCGACGATGTCGTTGTTCAGGACGGCCTGGATGGGAATCTTCTGGTCGACCGCCTTCTTCGCGTGCAACCAGGCGCCCATGAGCCCCTGCTCTTCCCCCACGTGAGCCATGAACACGAGCGTGGCATCGAAGTCGATCCCGCTCTGGGAGAACACACGCGAGAGTTCGATGGCGAGCGCGGTCCCGCTGCCGTCGTCGTTCACTCCGGGGGCCGGGTTGTCGAGGGGTGCCGCAGGATCGAGCGACGTGGTTCTCGGCCCGGGCGCGCCCCCCGCGTTACTGTTGCCCTGACCGCCCGCGAAGGCCACGGTGTCGTAGTGCCCGCTGATATAGATGCGGCGCGGGCTCTTCCCGGGCAGGGCGGCAATGACATTCCGAAGCTCGACATCGCGGGTGATGCGGCCCTGCTTGAGGACGTTGTAGCTGTCGAAACTCACCTGTAGTTTCGGGCTGTAGCTCTGCATCTCCTGGCGGATCCACTCCCGGGCGGCGCCGATGCCGCGGGTGGGAGAGTCGGTGGACGAGAGGCTGCTGCGCGTCTCGAAGCTTTCGAGCTTCTTGAGAATGGCGCCAAGGCGCTCCTCGGAAACCGCTCCAACGAGCTTCACGATCTGGGGATCGAGATCCTCCATTGGCGCGGCGGTCGCCATCGCGGAAACGGCCAGGGCCACCAGCCCGGCGATGAACGGCGGCGGTGTCATCTTCGTGGGTCGCAACAGCATCTGGAGATCCTCCTTGATCGGAACGCGGGGATGCTACCCCTCCTGAGAGATATTTCCTCCTCCCTGCGCTGCCGATGAGCCCGGGTAGTTCGACGAGAATCGACAGAGGCCGGTGAGCAAAGAGGGGTCGACGAGCAAACGGGAACAGCCGAAGGGCCGTCAAGGGGCTTGTGGAACGCCGTCAGCGTGGCCGTCAAGGACCACCGACCGAAGCGTGACCCGGCAGAAACAGTGTCCGGCCAATCACCTATCATTGGGCCTTGGAGATCCTCGGCAAGATCCCTTTCGGTCGGGCCGGGACTCTCGCCAACGTCGGGCTAGGGAGACGAAACGATGCAAGTCAAGAAATTGATGAAGGGCGATGTCCTATGGGCACATGGCGAGCTCGCGACCACGATCGCGTTCGTGGACGACGGCCGTCTGGGCATCAAGACCGAGGACGGCCTGATCAGCATCGTGGGACCCGCCGGCGTCATCGGTGAGAGCGCCCTCCTCGCGGAAGCAGGCGAGCCACCTCAGCGGCGCGCCGCCGTCATTGCCCTGCAACCTTCGATCGTCACCGAGTATCCGGTCAGCTTCGTCCAGGAGAGCGTGGGCGCCGGTTTGCCGCGACGGATTCTGCGCACGCTCATCGGCCAGACCATCACCAACGCGTGCTTCGTCCTCGCGGCGCACCCCGACGTGCCGTTGATCACGAAGTCGATGAGCGCCTTGATCCACAACCTCGCCGAGTCGAAGAGCATGGTGGGCAACGTGCGGAGCTGGGAGGCGTTCTCGACGGACTTCGCCTATCTCTTCTCCCTCCGCGACGCCGTCGGAGATGTCCGCACGCGCATGGTGCCGATCGCGTTCTTCGTCACCCGCAGCGAGGCGCTGCTGGAGGCGTCGGCCAATCTCAAGCGCCTGGTCGGAGACCCCGAGATCGCCAAGTTCCTCGACAGCTTCATCGCAGTTGAGAAAGAGCGGATCGAAGCGGTCGAGTTCGTCTAGCGCGGCAGAGGGTATGGACTCCTGTCCGCTGGACGGTGGCTGCTCAAGTGGGTTTACGAGTGATCCCGGACTTCGAGAGCCGGTCGATCAGCCCCCCCCTCACCCAAGACCCTGGCGATCGCGGTCATGGTGTTCCAGTTGCGCGTGGTGACCGGTACCCCAAAGAGCCGGTCGAACGTGCCGAGGTAGCCGATGACCTTCATGTGGCGCCGGTACAGGCCGAAGACGAACCGGTTGTCCCTCGCCAGGAGTTTCAGCAGCCACGTGCCGCTGGAGGGAAGGCTCATGGGCATCGACGGCGCCGAGCGGGGGCGTCGGGACAGGACGCTGACGAAGCGTACGATGTCGGGTCGTATGGGCTGGTCCGCGAAATGATTGTGAGACATCAGCCTGACAATCTCGCGACCCTGGCAGATCATGATCTCCGTATTAAAGGGAAGCCTGGATGCCAATTCGGCGCGGAGTTGCGTCCGGGTGACCGGTTGTCGTATCACAAAGGTGCCAGCCGCGCCGATGTTGACCGCATCGAGGTGCTTCAGTTGTTGGGTGAGCGTGGTTGGCCGGAAGGTCCTGTGACCCCCGACGTTGACCCCTCTCAGAAGAACCACGAGTGCCACGAGTTCCCTCCTGCTGCTAAGAAACCCGTGCCCGAATGGCCCATTTCAGGCATTTTACCCGCACTGCGAGGACCCCGACGCATGGATGGGACAAAGCAGTCTCGGCAGGACGGCGAGATCGCTTCAGGCCACGCAGAACGATGCGGCCTTCGCGATGACGGTAGTTGGGTTTCTTTCAACGGTCACGGATGTAGCACGTGCTCAGCCGCTGAGGCCGGTCGATCCTGATCCTAGGATCGAGTTCGCCACGGTCAAACGTTATCACGTGCGTGCACCTCGCCAGCTCGGCTTCGCCCAATCAACTGATGACGGTGGTACGAACGACCGGCGACCCCATCGGGTTGGCGCCCTCGGTGCGGGAGGCGGCAAAGCTGCTGCTAGC
>JAENWE010000379.1 GCA_016650185.1 Vicinamibacteria bacterium
CTGCATCATCCGAATCGGAGAGGACTCGTTCTTGCGCCGGAGCTCGAGCGGGTCCATGCCCAGCTTCTCGGCAAGCTCATCCACCGCGGACTCGATGCCGAAAGCGCCCTGCGGATGCCCAGGGGCGCGCAGCGGTGCGGCTGGACCGGCGTTGGTGAACACCGCATGGTCTTCCCCGAGCATGTTGGGGGTGTTCTGGTAGAGGTTGCGGAGCGGAGCGGAGGTGCCGGCGCCCGGAGCGATGCCGGCCGAGCCAAAGGAGCGGTGATGGATGGCGGTGAAGGTACCGTCCTTCTTCGCCCCGATGTTCACGGTCATCAGAGCGGAGGGAGCGTTTCCGGTGCACAGGTGCTCCTGTTTCCGGTCCAGCATCAACTTGACCGGTGCCCCCGCCGACTTCGCCAGCTTGCAGGCCACGATCGCGAACTGGCTTCCCGACGCGGAGGGTGCGAGCTTGCTGCCAAAACCGCCGCCCATGTGTTCGGTGATGACCCGGACCTTGGTCCTCGGAATCCCCAGCGCCTCGGACACTCCTTCTTTGACCGTGAAGATGCCCTGGGTCGACGCATAGATGGTGAGGTCATCCCCGTCCCACTGGGCGATGACGCCGTGGGGCTCGAGCGGAGAATGGGTGTGGGTCACGCACCGATACGTGCCTTCGAAGGTGACATCGGCGTCGGCGAGGCCAGCCTTGATGTCGCCTCGCTCCATGCCGCGACCAACCTGGGGACCCAGGATGTTGCCGTTGCGCGGAATGGCCGCGTTGCCGGGAACCTGCTCCGGCGTGTAGACGGGAGGGGCTCCGGCTTCCATGGCCTTTTCGAGGTCGGTGGTGAAGGGCTTCTCGTTGTAGGTGACTTCGATCAGGCGGGCCGCGTCGGCGGCGATTTCCGGGGTGGTGGCCGCCACCGCGGCGACGTCCTGGCCGGCGAACCGAACCGTGCGCGACTCGGTGGTCCACACCGCCTTGACTCCGGGGAGTGCCTCCGCCTTCGAAGTGTCGATCTTGACCACCTCGGCGTGGGGCACCCTGGATCCGACCATGCGTCCCCAGAGCATGCCGGGGAGCTTGATGTCGTAGGTGTACTTGGCCTTGCCGGTGACCTTGAGCGGCCCCTCGTGCCGGGGGTAGCGGCCCTTCATGACGCTGAACTTCGTGTCGAGATCCCAGGGCTTGAGATCGCCCACCGCGGGATTGATGTCCATCTCGACCGGCCGGCCTTCGAAGCCGGCCTTGGCCTTCATCCTGACTCTGGGAACTTCGGGCGGCGTGGGTGCTTGGGGCATCTGCCTACTCTCCCTTCTTCGCGGGCGTGCGGCCCGCTGGTCTCGCCGCCATGGTCTTGGCTGCTTTTTCAACCGACTCGAAGATCCGGCTGTAGGTCCCGCAACGGCAGAGGTTGCCGGCGAGGCCGGCCTTGATCTCGTCGATCGAGGGATTCGGATTCGTCTTGAGCAGCGCGGTGGTGCTCACCACCATGCCGGGCGTGCAGAAGCCGCACTGGTACCCGTCGCAATCCACGAAGGCGGCCTGTACCGCCGACATCTTTTCCGGAGTCCCGAAGCCTTCAACCGTGGTGATCTCGTGACCCACCGCATCCCAGGCCATCAGCATGCAGGCGTTGACGGGGCGCCCGTCCATCAGGACCGTGCACGCTCCGCACCCACCCCGATCGCAGACTTCCTTGGCTCCGGTGATCTCCAGTTCGTTCCGCAGCGCCCGCAGCAGGGTGACCCGGGGCTCGACCGTGACCTTGTGGGGCGCGCCGTTGACGGTCAGGGTAATGGTGGCGGCGTCCGGACCCAGGGTTTCGGGCTTTTTCTCCTGGGCTTCAAGAGAGGCGCCCGCTATCGCCGCCCCGACTCCGGCGGTCTTGATGAAGGAGCGCCGCGAGAACCTCGACGCGGGTTTTTCCGACTCGGCCATGTGTTTCTCTCCAGAACTACGAGTGAGGGACTTGCGCCCAGAAGGCTGATACCCTGATTCTTGGTCAGAGGGCTGGGCCGCGTCAAGCTTGCCTTGGGGATAGAGCGGAGCGCTGAGCTGGTTAGCGTTGGCGGGAGGGAACCCAGGCGGTCGTCCGGCCGCCCACGGTGTCGTGCACGATGGCCGCGCCATCGAGGGTGACCGTATTCTTCACCCGGCCCCAACGGCGATGAAAGAGCCAGCTTGCGGGAAAACGGTCGGAGTCCGCATCCACCGCGACGGCACGCCGGATGATGCGAAGCAAGGTCGTTCTGAGGCGAGCGACCTCAGTCAAGGAAAGATCCGCGGCCGGACGGTCCGGACGAATGGCGGCCTGATAGAGAACCTCATCCGCTATCCAGTTCCCCACTCCCGCGAATGTGGATTGGTCGAGGAGAACGGCTTTGATGGGAGCCTTCCGCGAACCGATCTCCGCGGCGAGACGCTCGGGGATTGGGAGACCGAAGAGCGGATCATGGCCGAGTCCCAGAATCGGCGGTTCCCTCCGCGGATCGTGAGCCAGGCGGAGTCGCCCGAAACGGCGAGCGTCGACGAAGGCGAACCGTCGGCCGTTGTCGAGAGTCAATTCGAGTTTGAGAAAACTGGGTGAATGGGCGGCCTCCCGATAGAAATGGAATCCGCCCGTCATACCGAAGTGAAAAACCGGCCACGGCTTTGTGTCCAGCTCGAGCCAGAGGTGCTTGCCGAAACGCCCTGCGCCTTTCACCCGGGCGCCGATCAGAGCGCTCTCGATGGCGCGCGGTGACACGCCGGAAAAAACGATCGAGTCTCTCCGGCAGGCGGCCTGCTCGATGCGTCGGCCCTTCAAATGGCGCAACGCACTTTTGCGCGCCGCTTCGACCTCGGGCAGTTCAGGCACCGAGCGCTTCTATTCGACGCGCAGACTCTTGAAGAAACGGTCAAGGTTCGCCTGCACGCCGCCCCCGCCCTGAGCGCCGAAGAAGTAGACCGTAAGCGTCGCGTCCTCGGTGTCCCCATCAACCCTGGGCAGGACGAAGTCCGCGAGTCGCATCGACGAGGAGGGCGCCTTGCTGATCCATTCCTTTGGCGCGTCGAACTTCAAAACGGCAGTGGGCGCCTGCATCAGCAAAGCGAAGGGGCCGATCAGAAGGAGAAGTGAAGACATGCCGAGAATTCTACGAGGGTCGGGCAGGAATCGCCGGC
>JAENWE010000380.1 GCA_016650185.1 Vicinamibacteria bacterium
GCGGTCACCACCGCGGTCACCTTCCGCTCCTTGAGCCAGCGAAAGAGCCGGCGCAGCTCGGCGCGGACCAGGGTCGCATTCGACAGGCCCGAGAAGAGGTTCTCGATGGTATCGAGGACCACGCGTTTCGCGCCGATGGAATCAATGGCCTGGGAGAGCCGGACGAACAGGCCCTCGAGGTCATATTCCCCGGTCTCTTCGATTTCCGCGCGCTCGACCCGCACGAAGTCCACGAGAAGCTTCTTCTGAGCCGAGAGTTGCTTGAGATCGAAGCCGATAGACGCGACGTTTTGCGCCAGTTCCTCGGCGGTTTCCTCGAAGGCCATGAACACGCCCGGCTCACCCATCTCGATGCCGCGCACCAGGAACTCGATGGCGAAGAGGGTCTTGCCAGCCCCCGCGCCGCCGCAAACCAGAGTGGGACGCCCGCGGGGCAGCCCTCCTCCCGTTATCTGGTCAAGGCCGCGGATTCCGCTCCTGGCCTTGGGCAGGGGGACGACGATCGATGTCTTCTTTACAGGCACCCGAGGACTCCTCAATTAGGGTCTTGCTTCCTCTACCAGAGCGCCGGCCGACAAGGTTCGCTCTTGTCCGTCGGGCCACGGCAAAAAACGTCCCTGCGACGACTGGGTTCAGGCAAGCAAGTGACATGCCGTTTCGGTGAGACCGCTTTCGAGGGCTGCTGGTGAGCCTCTAATTCCTTATGTTCCCTTAACTTGGGTCGATGAAGCGAACAACTTCAGCCAGCCGTCCGCGGATTCGGGTTGTGACAAAGGGCTTGCACTTTCTACAGGGGAGCCCAAAGTTTTCTTGGGTGGGATTCGAGGAGCGAGGGCCCGGCGCTCTCCTGCCGGGCGAGGCTGCCCCGACGAAAGGCGGGACGTTCTGAGGCTTTTCCCCGAAAGAACTAAGTAGAACTCCCCTCTTCTAGGTGAATTCCCTGGCCCTTCCTAGGGAATACCCCCAATCGATTGCCGGGTATCCCTATCGCTAAGGTGCCCTCATGGTCATCAAGGCAACGCTTCCCCCCAAAGACCGCAGCCCAAGCGGAACAGAGTGCAGCGTTCTGATCGCGGTGGAGCGGCCTTCATTTCACCGTCTCCTCGAGCATGTGGTTCAGGGGGGGCCTGGCCTTCGGTTGGTCGGCGGTTCTTCGCGGCGGGTGTCCCCGGTCCACCAGGCCGCGCGCCTCGCCCCCAACGTCATCATCGTCAGCACAAGGCTCCAGGGGCGCGAACCCGGCAACGTCCTCGCCGACTTCAAGCGCTCCTCCCCCGCCTCGACTCTGATCCTTCTCACGCACCCTCAGGGTGAACCTCTCGCCCCGCGAGGGGCCGATGCTTGTCTGCCGGAGGACGCCATTGTCACGCGGCTGCTTCCGATGATCCGCAAAGCCGCTCTCCGTGCCGCGAACCGCACTCCCCCGCCTGCTTCCGCAGGCCTCCGCACCTAAGGAGCACCCTCATGTCAACACTCTTCCGGCGTTCGCTTGTCTTCGCGTTTACCTCTCTGGTCCTTTCGGGGGCGGTTCTCGCCGCCTCGACCTCCTCGTCCAGTCTGGCCCCGCCCGTCTACGACACCTTCATGCCGCCAGCGAAGGGCGGGACGTACGCGGATCCCGCCTTCGGCACCAGCGTCAAGCGGCTGTCCGATGCCATGAACATGACCGACAACGCGGGGAGCGGAGGTCTCACCACCATTGGGACCGAGTACTCGACCGCGTCGCCGTTCAATAGCGACAACAGCCGCCTGATCCTCCAGCACAACAGCTACTTCGGCCTCTACGACGGAAACGGAACGTATCTCAAGGACCTGCCCTTCGCGGTCAACGTCTCGACCGAGCCCCGTTGGTCGCGCACCGACCCGAACGTTCTTTACTATGTCAGCGGGAACAACTTCATGAGACTCGACGTGGCTAAGGGGGCGAGCTCGCTGGTGCATGCCTTCGCCGAGTATGGGGCCATCAGCGGCCGGGGAGAATCGGACATCAGCCGCGATGGCGATCACTTCGTGTTCGCGGGAGACGGCCGCTATGTCTTCGTTTTCGAAATCAGCACGAACCGCAAGGGCACGGTCCTCGACACCGCCGGCCACGCCTTCGACGATCTCTATATCGCGTCGGACAACAGCGTGGTGATCGGCTGGATCCCGGCCGGCACCTCCCGCTTCACTGGAGTGGAGCTCTTTGATCGCAACATGAGCTTCCAGCGCCAGCTCACTCACGCTCTTGGTCATATGCATCTGACCCGCGAGACGAACGGAGGCGATGTCCTGGTCTGGACGAATTCGAACGACGCGCAACCGATCGCGTGCCAGAACGGAATTGTGAAAGTGCGCCTGTCCGACGCCCAGCAAACCTGCCTCCTGGAGCTCGATTGGAGCCTGGCCGTGCATATCACCGCGCCGGACGGGAATGGCTGGGTCTTCGTCGAGACCTACGCCCCCAGCAATCCCTTTCCTCAATCGGCAGCCTGGGCTCCTTATGCAAACGAGATTCTGCGGGTGAAGCTCGACGGCTCGCAGACCGAGCGCCTGGTTCACCATCGCAGCCGGCCTTTCGACTCTTACGTCTATCAGCCCCGCGCCACGGTGAGCCGCGATGGAAGCAAGCTCGTCTTCACGAGCAACCAGAATCTGCAGGCGATCCTCGGCTACCCGAACCTGTACTCGGACGCTTACCTGGTGAACGTCTCAGGCTCGACCGGGCCGTCCACCGAAGCGCCGGAGTCGACCCCGGCGCCGGCTCCCTCGCCCTCTCCCTCACCCACGACCCCCACGCCGGCTCCACCCACGGCCCCCGCGCCGGCTCCGCCCGCGGCCGGGCAGCCGATCTACCAGCAGGACTCTTCAGCGGTGAGCTACACCGGGACATGGTCTTCCAACCAGCAGCCGGGCCATAGCGGCGGCACCGCCTACCTCGCCATGGACGCCGGGTCCGTTGCGCGCTTCGTTTTTTCAGGAACCAGCGCCAGTTGGATCGGCTACCGCGATGAATGGTCGGGAATCGCGACAGTCCGGGTGGACGGCGTGGTGAAGGGCTCAGTGGACACTTATTCCTCACCCGGGCAGGCGCAGGCCTCTGTCTACTCGGTTAGCGGCCTCTCGAACGGCGTCCACACCCTGACCATCGAAGCCACCGGGACCCGCAGCGGGGCCTCGGCCGGTTCGTGGATCTGGGTGGATGCCTTCGCCGCTCGCTGATCCAACGAGCGGCCGCAAAGCCTAATCCCGGGCGACTCGACTCAAGTCGCCCAGGACTGGGGAGGAAAGTCGCTCAACCGGTCAACGGGTCGTTGAGTACAGCCGGGCCTTGGGAATGATGGCTTTCGTGAGGGAAGGACTGCTCCAGTAGAGCTGCGCCACCGCGCCCGCCTCATTCTCGTAGTACTCCATGGTGACTTCGTACTTCTGGCCGGCCCTCAGATCGATGGAACCACACCACTCCGCTGGGGCCTGATCAACCCACTTGTCCACGAGCAGCTCGCGGTTGATCCAAAGGCGAGCCCCGTCGTCGGTGCCGGTGCAGAACCGGTAGGTTTCCGTGAAGGGCGCCTCCACCCGGCCCGTCCATCGGATCGATATGCGGTCGGCGCCCAGCTCGCCAAAGCCTGGAGGTCCCATTCCCCAGTCAAAGTCGACCATGGGATCCACGCGACTCTGGCTTGGCCCGGAGAGGGTCATCGTGGCGAAGTAAACTCCCTTCAAACCGTCGCCGGTGGGACGGTCATCGCCGACGAAGGAATCCTTCAAGGCTCCGCCCTCAATGATGGCGCTCCCGGCATTCTCCACGCTTCCCGAGAAGCCAACGCCGAGTCCCCGTTGAATACCCTGGTACATCA
>JAENWE010000381.1 GCA_016650185.1 Vicinamibacteria bacterium
ACCTGGCTGCGCTTCTTCTTGCCCGTCTTCGCGTCCTTCTCTTCGACGATCTGCGCGTAGTTCTCCAGGATATTGGTCAGCCCGCTCGGAGTGAGCACCTCTTTCCAGAGGTAGTCAGTCTTGAGACCGTTCGGATTGGGCGGGTTGCCCGCGCCATCGTTGTGGCCCCGGTTGAAGGGCAGGAACCATGAGGCTTTGCCCTTGAGCGCCGTGCACATGTGCACTTCGGAGTCGTCCACTGCGAAGTGGACGACGCAGCGGCCGAACTCGAACAGCCGCTCACGCGGGTCCCGAGCGCACTTGTACTGCTCAACGGCGTCCGCGACGGTTTGCTTGGTCAAGCTGTTCTTCAGTTCGAACGTGGCGATAGGGAGGCCGTTGATGAACAGGCCAAGGTCCAGAGCGCGGCGCGTTTCGTCCATGCTGTAGGCAAGCTGGCGGGTGATCGAAAAGCGGTTCTCCGCGTGGAGCGCCGCCGCCTTGACGTTGCCCTCGGAGGGTGTGCCATAGAAGAGATCGAAATGGCCAGCGGGGTGATGCTCGACGCCCTTGCGAAGCACATCGATGACGCCACGCTTGCCTATCTCCGACGAGAGCCGAGCGAGGAACTTCAGGCGGTTGATGTTGGTCTTGTCCTTGAAATCGCCAAGCGCGAGCTTCTCGAACGCTTCGGGTTGGGTGTGTCGCAGGAAGGCCAGGAGCTGAGGCACGTCAACGGTGTGGGCGCGGTCGAAGTCCTTGGGACTACCGGCCCGGTAGCCGATGCCACCGTGCGGCATCGCCGTCTCCGCCGCCAGGTCGGCGACCACGGCAAGGCCATCCTCACTGGTCAGGTGCCGGACGATGAGCGTTTCGAGACCCTTCTCGCTGGTATCTGTGGTCAACCGGAGGCACCCATCAAATGGCCATCAAATGACTAAGACGTATAGTACCGTCGTCTCATGAACAAGGGCCAGGAGAGCCCAGGAAGGAAAGACATCATGACGGGAGCAGAGCAGACGTCCAGCCTCGCGACCGGAATTCAGACCACCTACGACGAGGTGAAAACAGCAGCCGCAGCCGGAGTGCTTCTGGAAAAGGCTGGCGGGCGAATGGCGTACCTCAAGCTCATGAAGCTGTTGTACATGGCCGATCGCCGGGCGTGGGAAGAGAATGGCAAGTCGATCAGTGGAGACACCTATGCCGCGATGCCATACGGCATGGTGCTGCGCGAAACGTTGAATCACATTCGAGGCAAGGTTCAGGGCAGGGAAGCCGGGCTTTCGGAGACCGTTGAAATCCAGGGCTACGACGCGGTTCTCGCCCATGCGCCTGACCGTGATGAACTTGCGGAGGCCGAGTTGCAGATTCTCGACCAGGTGTTCATCGAGTTTGCTGCCATCGAAAAATGGGCCCTCGTGGAACAACTCCATCAGCAACTGCCGGAATGGAAGGACCCGAAGGGTTCATCGTTCATCGTTCGTCCCGAAGAACTTCTCGAGCTTCTTGGAAAATCGGCCGAGGAGATTGCGGAGATCTCCCACCTGAACAGAGGCGACCAACTGTTGACAGCGGCTTGTGGCCGGCAAAGATGATGACTTCTGTGTCGGACGAATCCTCCGAGTTGAGGATTCGAATCCGCATTTCTATTTCGTTCTAGGCCGCAGCGGGGATGAGATCCTCGTAGTCAATGTCTCCTCCTCTCGCGGTGGGAACGAGGAGTGTGTGGTCCAACCGTACGAGACAAATCCTCGATGCCTTGGCGCCCCCGTCGTTTGCTCGGTTTGAGCACGCGGCAACGATGGTGGTTTCTCGTTGTATTTCGACGCCGATTGTGAAGGTTCACGGAATACTGCAAAGCGACGCCGTGATTCGCCTTCAAAGAGGCTTGGTCGCCGCACGCCAAGTGAATCCGAAGTTCAAGCGCATGGCAAGAGAGAAATTCGGCCTGTAGAGCGAGCGCAAATCCTTGCCACGGTCTCTACGCCGTCCCCCTCAATCCTTTACCAAAACCTTTACTACGCGGCCCGGACTCCACGAAGTTTAGTAAAGGCTCAAGCCCCCCTGACCTCCTTCCGAAGCACGATTCTCGATCTTGCCTTTGCGCGCGAGCTCCGCTACCAGGTTATGGATCTTCGTCCGCTTCTGGACCTCGCTCAAGATCTCGGGCAGCTTGTCGATCAGAAGTCGGTCAATCTCCGAGCGTGGAATCGGCTGGTGCGCACGAACCAGGGCCTCGATCGCATCCAGGTAGTACTGCTTGTCGAAGCCTCGCTCGCGGATGTGCCGCGCTTTCTGCCCGGTGAGGCTGGCCACCCGGGCCGCGATGATCAGATTCGGATAGCGCCCCTCAACCAACCCCGCCGATTTCAGCAGGCGGTGAGCGTCGGCTGAAATGCGTAGTCGTTTCTGAACGCGGTCAAGAAGAATGACCTGCCACAGATCCAGATCCGACCGCTCCATGAGCAACTGCGTGTACTGCTGATCCACGATGTGCCCCGGAATCGACACCCGCACGCGCTTCAGTCAGGTTGAAATCGGGCATGGGGAAGAAGCGCTGCATCTGTTTCTGAAACATCCGCTTGATCCCGCCGCCCTGGGTATCAATCATGCTCAGGTTCACCATCGCCTCCGCGAGGAACGGGTTGCGATAGACCTCGAGGCGCGTCCTGCCGGATCACGTTCTCGACGTCGCCTGGCAGAACACTGCCTACGTTGGTGAGGAGGACTGACGACGGGGTCTCCACCACATTGATGCGCCCCCGCAGGCCATAGTCCTGATGCGCAATGGCGTTGTTCAGCGCCTCCCGAAGCACCCACGGTTCGTACTGCGTGATCTCCAGGGGAAACAAAGTGCCTCGAGGAAGGGTGCGGATAATCAGGTTGCGGATGCGGGCCAGAACGCGGTCCACCTGAAGCAGAAAGGGCGGCCCGAAGTGCTCGTAGTCGAGTTCGCGATTGTCGGCGTCCTTGAGGATCCAGGAAATCTTCGCGACGGCGGGCGACAGAAGCGTTGCGGACTCCGGCTTGCCCAGCAACAGGATCGCCGCGTTGGTTACGGCGCCGCGAACGGTGAGTCGGGCTTTGTTCAGGAACACGCCATCGTCCCACTCGTCTGCTTCGTCCGCCTGCTTGGGATGTTTGGCACCCCAGGCGCTAGTGTAGTGTCCACGAAATAACTGGACAGTTACTTCTTCCGTCTTCTGGTCCGGGGCGCGACTTCAGATCTCGCAGCGTGAACTTCGAGGTGTTGTAGAAGGCCTGGCCTGCGGCGTCGCACAGCGCGGCGCGTTGCTCGGTGATGTGCGCGCCGTCGAGCATCTTCTTGGTTTCAAGTACCTTCGGCTTGGTCGGCTCCAGGACCGAGTCCATGCGGCGAATGACGCACATGGGGAGGATGACGTCGGGGTATTTGCCGCGCCTGAAGAGGTCGCGGAGGACGTCGTCGGCGATGCCCCAGATGAACGAGACGATCTTGTTGTGCGTGGCTTGATCCACTACTTGGGTTGCTCCATTTCGATCATCTGGCGCACGAGGCGTGTGATTACCTTCTGACGGGGCGTCGAACGTATCGCAACGCTAGCAGCCCGTGGCGAAAGTCCCTCCGCGTCGAAAGCGGATCTTTTCCGCCATCTCTGCGCCCAGGCGCTAGCGAGAAATGGGCCAAGTTTGCTAGCCAACAGTGGGCCACCACTTCGGGCGCCATACGA
>JAENWE010000382.1 GCA_016650185.1 Vicinamibacteria bacterium
ATCGGGTGTCCTGCCTCGTAAAGTACGTGACCGGACACCGGCCCCGTCGATTCGCTCACGTTGCTTTGCCTCGGATCCTTCACTCCTTCCCTCCCGAAGGGTGATGACGAACGAGCAGCACTGAACAGGGGGCGTCACGAAGAACGTCCTCGGCCACGCTGCCCAGCAGCAGCCGCCGCAAGCCTCCTCCACCCGAGGCGCCGACCACCACCAGGCTGGCCTCGATCTGCTCGGACGCGGACACGATGCGTTCGGCCGGCGCTCCTTCCTCGATCAGGCGGTCCGCCTTGATCTCCAGCCTGCCCAGAACTTCGGTCAGCCGGTCGCTGGCCGCCTTGAGAATGGCCTTGTGCTCCTCCTCGGAAACCGGAATCGGAATGCCCGGACCGAACGCCTCCGGGACCACGACAATGGGCGAATAGTCGACCACGTGAATGGTCACCAGGGGCTCTTCGCGCTTCCTCGCCCACATGTCCGCCATCGACACCGCGCTCTGGGCGGGTTCCGATAGATCCGTGGCCGCGAGAATGGGGCCTTTCGCCGGCCCGGCCCGAACCAGCAGCACCGGACAGTGGGCGTGGCGCACGATCCGGAGCGCGGTGTCACCGAGACCGGGACCACTGGAGTCGCTTCCCGCCACTCCGATCACCAGCAGATCGGCTCCCGACTCCTCGGCCGTCTCCACGATGACCTCCTCGGGCGGGCCCACATCCACGCGGATGTCGAGGTTGTCGCCTGACCGACCGGTCAGGCTCAGGATTCGCGCGGTCACGGTATCCGCGGCCACGCGTGAAACCGCCATCAGGCGGTCCGTCGTGCGCTGAACCAGATGCGGGAACAACACCCGCGCGGGGGCCGGGAAGGGCACGGCGTGGACGAAGACCAGACGGGATCCGAAGACTCGCGCGATATCGTTGGCGGCCACGACGGCCACGTCGGCGTCCGGGCTCAGGTCGGTGGCGCAGAGAATGAGGAGAGGGGGCTTCATGAGGATCTTCCTTTCCGACGGGTCCGGGTGGAGAGACCGATAAGCTGGCTGCCTTGTGCTACGTCTACGTACCGAAGTTACTCCTGTTTTCCCTCCGTCGAACAGGCCTATTGGGGTCATCCCAGCGACGCAAATGGCTCATCGGCCCGACGTCCCGTCCCGTGTCTACAGCTTGGTGTCGATCCTCATGCCGTAGAACGAGCGGTGCACGAAGAACAGAGCCGCCGCGAAGAACACGACGGCGAGAACCTGGGTGAGGCCGTGCTGCCCGTTGTTGGCCATCTCGACCGCCAGTTCGACGGCCAGGAGGCCGAACAGGGTGGTGAATTTGATGACCGGGTTCATGGCAACCGAAGACGTGTCTTTGAACGGGTCGCCCACCGTGTCGCCGACCACGGCCGCGGCGTGAAGGGGGGTGCCCTTCTCCTTCAGTTCGACCTCGACGATCTTCTTGGCGTTGTCCCAGGCTCCGCCCGCATTGGCCATGAAGATCGCCTGATAGAGGCCGAACAGCGCGATCGAGATGAGGTAGCCAATGAAGAAGAACGGCTCATAGCAGGCGAAGGCGAGGGTGATGAAGAAGATGGTGAGGAAGATGTTGAACATCCCCTTCTGCGCATAGAGAGTGCAGATCTCCACCACCTTCTTTGAATCTTCCACCGAGGCCTTGGTGGCGCCCGAGTCGAGCTTCATGTTCTTCTTGATGAACTCCACCGCACGGTAGGCGCCGGTCGACACCGCCTGCATGGAAGCGCCGGTAAACCAGTAGATGACGGCGCCGCCCGACACGAGGCCAAGGAGGAAGGGTGAGTAGAGAATGGACAGCTTCTCCATGTTGAGGGTCAGCCCGTTGGTCAACATGACGATGATCGAGAAGATCATGGTGGTGGCGCCGACGACGGCGGTTCCGATGAGCACCGGCTTGGCCGTGGCTTTGAATGTATTGCCGGCGCCGTCGTTCTCTTCGAGAAAGTGCTTGGCCTTCGAGAAGTCGGGCTTGAAGCCGAAGTCCTTCTCGATCTCGGCGTCGATGCCCTTCATCTGCTCGATGGTGCTGAGTTCGAAGACGGACTGCGCGTTGTCGGTGACCGGGCCGTAGGAGTCGACGGCGATGGTCACCGGGCCCATGCCCAGGAAGCCAAAGGCGACCAGGCCGAAGGCGAACACCGCCGGGGCGAGCATCAGGGAGGTCGGGAAACCGGTGGATATCGCGGCCGCAATCCCCATCAGACCAGTGATGGTGAGGCCCAGCCAGAAGGCCGAGAAGTTCCCCGCGATCAGACCGGCCAGGATATTGAGCGACGCGCCGCCCTCACGGGAGGCGGTGACCACTTCCTTGACATGCGAGGACTCGGTGGAGGTGAAGATCTTCACCAGCTCGGGAATGATCGCGCCGGCCAAGGTGCCGCAGGTGATGATCGACGAGAGCTTCCACCACAGGGTGGTGTCGCCCGCGAGCTCCGGAATCATCAGATACGAGACGATGTAGGTCACGGCAACGGAAAGGATCGAGGTGAGCCAGACCAAAGAGGTGAGGGGCGCCTCGAAGTTCATCTTGTCGGCGTTCAAGTACTTGCTCGAAGCGAAGGCGTCGTTGACAAAATACGAGACCACCGAAGTGCCGATCATGAGGATGCGCATGGCGAAGATCCAGACCAGAAGCTGAACCTGAACCCTCGGGTCCGCCACGGCAAGGAGGATGAAGGTGATGAGGGCGACCCCGGTGACGCCGTAGGTCTCGAAGCCATCGGCGGTGGGGCCGACAGAATCGCCGGCGTTGTCACCGGTGCAGTCCGCGATCACCCCGGGGTTGCGCGCGTCGTCTTCCTTCACGTCGAAGACGATCTTCATCAGGTCGGAACCGATGTCGGCGATCTTGGTGAAGATGCCGCCGGCGATGCGGAGAGCGGCGGCGCCCAGAGATTCCCCGATGGCGAAGCCGATGAAGCAGGGGCCTGCGTACTCACCCGGAACGAAGAGGAGGA
>JAENWE010000383.1 GCA_016650185.1 Vicinamibacteria bacterium
AATGACGATCACGGATTCCTTGTTTCCGAATCGTGTTCACCTGGTGGGCGCGTCTTCATCTGGGCTGGCTTGCGTGGACCAGCGGGTTGCCACCCTCGAAGCCGGCGTTCGCGGCGGCGTCGGCTGCGATCAGCGGTGCCATCGTCGAAGCATCGCTGCGGCCGGCCGCCCGGCACAGGGCCCAGCCCGGATTATTCATGAGGAATCGTCGCGAGACGTCTCCGTGCTCCTCTCCGAGGAACCCGTATTCGACGCCCCCGCTCCGGTGGAGCCAGGCGCGTCCCCCGGCGGTCGTGACTCGTGCGATCAGGCAGATGACCGCCTCTGTCGGCAGCGGCTGGACACCCGCCTGAGCCAGGAGCGCCAGCGTCGCGTCGTCGCCCTTGCAGGCCGCCAGGCGCATCGCCTCGCCCGGCGCGTTCCGCCAGCGGCCCGCGTCGGCGAAGTTGGGTTACGATCCGAGCCTGTCGAGTTTTCAAAGGGCGACGGCGCCTGGCCCGCCCTACGCCTTACTACGAGGACCCTGATGACCCTGTCCAAACTCTCGATGCGCCTCTCGTTGGCTCTCGCCCTGATGGGTTCCTCCGCGCAGGCTCAGCCGGTTCAGAACATCGTTTTGCGGAATTCATTCAGCCCGGTAGGTACGGGCGCGCGCGGTCTGGGGATGGGCGGCGCTTTCATCGCGGTGGCCGATGACGGCACGGCGGCATCTTTCAATCCGGCCGGGCTCTCGCAGCTTCGAAGGAGCGAGATTTCGCTGGTTGGCTTGTAGATGGCGAGACCCTTCATGCGCTCGCCAAAAGAGAGGGAGCGCCCCCGCCTCGAAGGGTGGCCGCGATTATCAAGCAGGTGGCTGAGGCGCTCGACTACGCGCACCTCAAAGGAGTGATCCACCGCGACCTCAAGCCGTCCAACATTCTGATCCCGAAATCCGGGGTGGTGAAGGTGATGGACTACGGCATCGCGCGATCGGCCCGGCTCGAGGCGTTGACCGCGACCGGGGCCTTTCTCGGCACGCCGGAATACATAGCGCCCGAGACCGCGGAGGGCGGCCATGCCGACGCCCGATCCGACCTGTACCCGTTGGGGGTCGTCTTCTACGAAATTCTGACCGGGGTTCCGCCTTTCGTGGGTGACACCCCGTTTTCCATTCTCAGGAAGATCTGCTCCGAGCCACCGCCCCCTCCCTCGGCCGTCCGCGACGTTCCGGAAGTCCTGGAAGGGATCTTGCTGAGACTCCTCATGAAGAAACCTTCGGAACGGCTTCGGGAGAAGATCTATCCCACGTTCGGCGTGGTGGGTGCGCTCGTTCTCCTGATTCTGACCGTGGCCTGCGGCAACCTGGGCAGTCTGCTCCTGGCTCGTGGCGCCGCCCGAAAGCGCGAGATGTCGGTTCGGGTCGCCTCGGCGCGAGCGTGGGGCGCCTCATCCGGCAGCTGTTCACCGAAAGCCTTCTTCTCGCCCTTGTCGGAGCGGTGGCGGGCCTCGCTCTTAGTTCGGTTGTGTTCAGAGCGATCCTGATCTGGACTGAAGCGCCCCCATGGCTCGACCCCACCCCCGATGGACGCGTGGTCGCCTTCGCGCTCGCCACGGGGCTCGGCTCGGCGCTCGTCTTCGGCCTCTCCCCGGCTTTCCAGATAGCCCGGCAACGTCTACAGATCACGACCAGTCGAACGTTCCTGATCGGCGCCCAAATCGCATCGAGCGTCGTCCTCCTCGTGGTCGCCTCCCTCCTGGTCCGGCGCTTCGATCGGGCGGTGTCATCGAATCCTGGCTTTGAATACGAGCATGTCGTGGCCGTCAACCCTTCACTCTCCGAGCATGGATACGCACCGGCGCGCGCGCGCGCCTATCTCGATGAGTTGGAGGCGCGGCTGCGTGGCCTTCCGGGGGTCGAGGCCGTGGGCCTCACGTCGACGACCCCCTTGGTGGAGAGGCGATCCGGGCATTGGTGGAGGTCGATGGGCACAAGGTGGACATCTATGTCAATCAGGTCAGCGCCTCCTTCCTTGACACGATGAAGATTCCGATCCTGCGAGGGCGAAGCCTGATCCGAGGAGATCAGGGCGCGGTCGTGGTCAGCGAGTCCCTCGCCCGGAAAGTCTGGCCCGACGAAGAGCCCCTCGGGAAACCGTTCTCTATCGGGACGGTCGACGAGGACGGAGACCCGGCGAGTTTCACGGTCATCGGGATCGCCGGAAGCGCGCGAACACTTGCGCTCAGGGATCCGGATACGGTGGAACTGTATCGCCTGGCTTCGGAGGCGGATCTCACCTGGATCAAGGTGATGGTGAGAACCTCAGGGTCGCCGAAGGCGCTGGCCGTCTCGGTGGCGCGGGCCGCCATGGGAATCGATCCGAACGTCATTCCTCAGGTCCAACTGTTGAAGACGTCGTTTCGCCAGCGAACCCAGGACCTGGAGCGCAGCGCGCTCGCGGTCATGTGCTGGGCGCCACCGCCTTGCTCATCGCCTGCCTCGGCATCGTGGGTCTGGTGGCGTACGCGGTGTCCCAGCAGACGAAGGAGATCGGAATCCGCATCGCCATTGGCGCGCAGCCCGTCCACATCGTGGGAGGCCTGCTGCGTCAGTTCACGCTAATCGTAATCGCGGGCCTGCTGGTGGGCGTGCTCGGAGCCGCCGCCCTGTCTCAGCTTTTGCGGGGCGAGCTCTACGGGTTGAGCGCTCTCGATCCGATCAGCTATCTGGCCGCCGTGGCCCTGTTCACGTTCGCGGCTGGCCTCGCTGCGTTGCTGCCGGCGAGACGGGCCCTCAAGGTCGACCCTCTGACCGCCCTGCGGTGCGACTGAAGCTCGCTTTGGGTGCTTGACGGGAGTGGTGTTGTTGGATTCGTGATCTGCGCTGCGCCGCCCGCGGCCGGGCGAGCCGAGGGGCCGACGACGCTCCCTTCATCGTTCTGGTGTCCCGTAACGGAAGTGGGTTACAAATGGCGGCATCCAGGCTCTGAATTCAGAGTGGCTGCGGTCTGGGCTGACGAGGTTTCAAGATCGGCGATTCAGCAAATTGTGCGCGCGATTCAAACCCATGGACGAACCGTGCGTGGTCGAATCGAACGAGGAACGCATGATGTTATTGTCAATAAAGACTTTAGGGGTCAGACTGAACTGTGGCGCTCTTCTTGCTGGGGCGGAGCATCAGTATGGGAGATGGACTCGCCCAGATCTTTTGATTGGAGACATATGAAAAATTGGACAAGAATGCTGCCGCTCCTCGCGGCAGCCGCCCTGCTGCTGGGACCGGCCACACCGTCCCAGGCCCAGATGACCCGTGGCAGCCTCGGCGGAACCGTCCGAGACGACTCCGGCGGCGTCCTGCCCGGCGTGACCGTGACCGTGACCAACGAGGCGACAGGAATCGCCCGGACGGTCGTGACCAATGAAGTTGGATTCTACCGGGCGCCGGCCCTCGAACCAGGACAGTACAGCGTCGTCGTCGAACTCTCCGGCTTCCGGCGCTCGGAACGGAAGGGCGTTCAGGTCGCCTCCAACACCGAAACGACGTACACCCTGGAGTTGAAAGTCGGCGGACTGACCGACACCATCGTGGTCGAGGATGTTGGCGGTCAGATCGAACTGAACAAGACCAACGCCACCCTCGCCACCACCGCCACCGCGCGCCAGGCCGCCGAACTGCCTCTTTCCGCGGGTCGGAACATCAACAACCTTGCCTTGCTTGGCCCGAACACGTTCACCGCCCCCGGATCCACCGGTATCTCCGCCAACGGGAATCGCGCCCGCAACAACAACTTCATGATCGATGGAACCGACAACAATGACCTCTCGGTCACCATCCAGACCACCCCGGTTCTGCCCGAGGAAGTAGCCGAGTTCTCGAGCCAGACCGCGAGTTTCAGCGCCGAATTCGGCCGCAGCTCCGGAGCCCAGATCAACGTCATCACCCGCTCGGGCACAAACAGCTTCAGGGGCGAGGCGTGGGATTACTACCGCTCCGCCGGCCTGGGCGCGCTCGACAACATCGAGAAATCGAACAGTCTCAGGGACCCGACCAAGTTCGTCCGGCACCAGGCCGGAGCCTCGCTCGGCGGCCCGCTCAACAAGAACCGAACGTTCTTCTTCGTCCTGTTCCAGCGCGATTCGAACCGAACCGGCCAGACCCTGGGCGGGACTGTCCGCATCCCCACTCAGGCCGGCTTCGCCGCCTTGCAGAACGTTCCGTTGCGAGCCGGACAGTCAGCGGCCAGCCGCCAGGCCGTGCTTCAGCGCCTGAGCTTCCTCCAGGACGTGTACTCCCTCAGCCCAACCCTCCGCAACGTTCAGAACCAGACCGTGAACGGCGTATCCATTGAGACGGCCCAGACGAACATCGGCCGCTTCACCCACAACACGACCTATAAGTTCACGGGGCGTCTTGACCACAAGCTCGGCGAGAAAGACAGCGTCACTGCGCGCTACTCCCTCAACAACCCGGACAGCTTGAACGCCACCAGCAACACCGCGTTCGGAAGCATCTTCGCCGCCAACCAGACGGTCAAAGACCACAACGGGTCTTTGTCGCACACCCATATCTTCAGCGCCTCGGCGTTGAACGAGTTCCGGGCCTCCTACATTCGGAGGGACCTCCAGTTCCCGGAGAACGACCCCACGTCGCCCACAGCCACGATCACGGGCCTCTTCACAATCGGCGGAGCCAGCAACTTCCCACAGGGCCGCATTCAGAACTCGTTCCAGTTCACGAACACCACCTCGCTTCTCCGCGGACGCCACACGTTCAAGTTCGGAGCCGACGTCAGATACAACAAGCTCGACAACCAGGCGGCCTTCGATTCGAAGGGGACGTTCGGCTTCTCCAGCCTGCAGAACTACATGAACAACCTGGCGACCACGTACAACCAGGCCCTGCAGACCTCCAGCTTCCTGGCCAAGCAGTGGCAGACATTCTTGTACGCTCAGGACGACTTCCGGGTAAACCCGGACCTGACCCTGAACCTCGGAGTGCGCTACGAGATTTCCACCGTGCCGCTTGGGTTCTTCGGAGCCACGGATGCGGAGAGCCTCGGAGCCCTGGTCCCCGCCCCGGTGAAGAAGGACACGAACAACGTGGCGCCCCGTATCGGCTTCGCCTGGAGCCCGGAGCAGAGAACCTCCATCCGCGGCGGCTATGGGATCGGGTACGACGTACTTTTCTACAACATCCTCACCGTCAACGCGGCCAACTTCCCCCGCGTGGTGGTTCCTCAGGTCACCAACGCTCTCGACATCTACCCGAACATCCAGACCGCGAGCGGGGCCGCCGTCTTCAACCCACAGGCCACGTATGTGAACTCCGCTGAGAATACTCAGAATCCGATGTCGCACTTCTACAGTCTGTCCGCGCAGCGCGAGCTGGGACGCGACATCATCCTTGACATCGGCTACACCGGAAGCACGGGCCGCCACGGGGTCAACCAGCAGCAGGCGAACCCGGCGATCCTGACTCCCGCGCAGGCTGCCCTGGTCGCCTCAACGGGGAACCAGACCGCCATCCCCGGCACCCAGGCTCGGCGACTCAACCCCGCCGTTGGTTCCCGCATCCTGATTCCCGCGGACATCGGCCCCGGCGGCAACGATGTCCAGGCGAAGTCGCAATACCATGCCCTGTTCGTGTCTCTCAACAAGCGGATGTCCCACGGCGTTCAAGCTGGCCTCGCCTACACGTTGTCTCGATTCAAGAGCAACAATGACGAGTCTCTCGGCGTCGGCGCCATCACCTCGAGCGCGCCCCAAATCCCGCAGGACTATTTCGACATCTCCTCCGAATACGCTCTGTCGGTCTTCGATCGCACCCATCGTCTCTCCGTCAACTACATCTGGGAGATTCCGGGGCCGAAGTCGGGGGTCCTCAAGCAGATCATCGGCGGGTGGCAGCTTTCGGGGGTGACCTCATATCAGTCGGGTCAGCCGTTTGGAATCCTGACCGGCCAGGATACGAATGGGAACGGCGGAGGCGGCGACCGGCCCAACCTTACCGGTTCCGGGTCCTTTGACTGGGACTCCGAACACAAGGGCTTCACCAACAACGGCTTCTACACCGTGCCTCGCGGGTCCAACGGCGCCGTCTTGCCCTTCAGCCTTGGCAACGGCAACGCTCAGAAGACGGCCCATCGCGGCGCCCGTTCCGTGAATACCGACGCGTCGCTGGCCAAGAACTTCACGTTCCGGGGGAAGCGGCTGAACGTCCGCATTGACGCGTTCAACCTCTTCAACCAGGACGATTACGGAGTTCCCGTCACCAGCATGTCCAGCACCGATTTCGGTAACAACCTCAACAACTGGGGCAACCGTTCGCTGACCTTGAGCGGCAAGTTCTCCTTCTAGAACCTCGCCTTTCAAGCGTATCCGCCCCGGGGGGAACCCCGGGGCTTTTTGTTCCGCTCGATCCTCGCACAGGTCTCGCCCCCAGACGGCGTGGCTCTTTTTCAAACCTTGTACAATCAAAAACGTGGTTTCCCTGTCCGCAAGCGCCGTGGATCTGTACATGCGCCTGCTCCGGGATGAGAAAGCGCTGGCTCAGGAAATCGAGCAGAGTCTGCGGGCCCGTTTCCAGGCGCGCTCCGCGACGTTCGGCGGTCGAGAGCTGTGCCCCTTCGCCATGCCCCAGTTCGTATCCCGCCCGGACTACGATCACGTGCGCAACGCGGCTCGCGGGATCTACAGCGCGACCCTCAAGGTCTGGACGTCACTTGGCCCTGCGCTTCACGACCTCGTCGGCCTTACCGCAGAGGAGCGCGAACTCGTCGCCCTCGATCCCGGCGTGTCTTCCCCTTCTCCTCTCTCGCGGCTCGACTCCTTCCTGACCCCGACCTCGTATCAATTTGTCGAGCTGAACGCGGAGACACCAGCCGGTCTTGGATATGCGGAGGTTCTCTCAGACGTCTTTATGGACCTCGGCGTGATGCGCGAACTCCAGAAGGCTATTGTCATCCACCGCCCGCGTCCCTGCGTGAAGCTGCTCGAGACTCTCCTCACCTGCTACCGTGAGGCTGGCGGCTTGAAGCCGCATCCCACCATCGCCATCGTCGACTATGAAGAGGTCCCGACCCGCACCGAGCATCACATCCTGCGCGACCTTTTTGAAGCGGCCGGAGCGGCGAGCCTCGTGTGCGACCCGCGGAAGATGACGTTTGAAAGCGGATCGCTGCGCCACGACGGCACGATTGTCGACATCGTCTATAAGAGGCTGCTCGTGAACGAGCTGCTGGACAAGGCCGACGAGGTGAAGCCCCTGCTGGACGCCGCGCGCGCCAAGGCGTGCGTCTACGTAAATCCTTTCGGCTGCAAGACCATTCATAAGAAGGCCATCTTCTCGGTCCTCACCGACGAGGCGCATCACCACCTGTTCAACGACTCCGAGCGGGAGGCGATTTCACAGACCGTTCCCTGGACCCGGAACGTGCGGGAAGGGAAGACCACCCAGGCGGGCCGCGAGATTGACCTGATCCCGTTTCTGCGCGATCCGAACCGACGTCATGAGCTGGTCCTCAAGCCGAACGACGAATACGGCGGCAAGGGCGTTTTCCTCGGGTTTGAATCGACGGCTGCGGAGTGGGACGCCGCGATCGGCAAGGCGCTGGCCAGTCCCTATGTGGCTCAGCGGAAAGTCGAAATCGGTCACCAGGCGTTCCCGGTGATCGCACCCGGTCTGCCCTCGCGCGACCTGGTGGTGGATCTCGATCCCTATCTCTTTTTCGGAGAAGTCGAAGGGTTCCTGACCCGTCTCTCCGGATCGTCGCTGGCCAATGTGACGTCGGGCGGCGGCCAAGTCCCCGCATTCGTGGTTGAAGGAAGGGTCTAAGGGCCGCTTGGTTTCCGAAAGGATCGTCACCACCTGCAAACGCATGGGCGAAGCCGGCGACATGGCCTGCCTGGACGACTGCGCCATGAAGGGCATCCATTCGGTCTTCTCGGACCACCGGTTGCAGCTTGGCGAAGCGCTGCCCAAGGCCGATGAGGCGATTCTCGACATCGCGGTCCTGGACATGCACCACGGCTGGCCCAACCTGGGCCACCACTCGCTCGTCCAGGCGGTGCGAGAAGCCGCCTGCGATTTTGAACCGGCGATCCGAAAGGCCAAGCTCAAGATCCGCGTGTTCTCTTTCGATGTGCGCAAGCACGCCATGCTCCCGGAACCGCCGGGGGGCCGGTTCAGCGTATATATCGGCACCGGTGGCCCGGGACACCTGGACCCTCGCCTGAACGATGGCGCCGCCGACTTTTCGCAAGGCGTCAAGGAGGATCCCGGGTGGGAGCCGCGGGCGTTCAGGCTCTTCGACGCCATTCTCGCCGATCCAGGCGCGAGTCTTCTGGCGGTCTGCCATTCCTTCGGCGTCTTGTGCCGCTGGTCGGGAATCGCGGAACCGAGACAGCGGGCTGAGGAGAAAGGCGGGAAAAGCGCCGGGATCGTCCTTAACGCTCTGACCGACGGCGCCGCATCACATCCCTGGTTCAAGGGCCTGGCCCGCGACGCGGGCTCGTCTCGAATCAAGGTCATCGACTCCCGTTTGTTCGACCTGATCCCCGACTCCGTCGCCCTGAAGCGGGTTCAGCCGTTGAGCTTCGAAGTCCTGACCAAAGGTGGCTCCGTGGGCGAGGCTTTGACCGGCGTCGAGTTCGCCCGCGACGCTTCGGGCACCATGCCCAGGGTGATGGGCGTGAACCATCACCCGGAAATCATGGAGGGGGGCCGTCAAGAACTCATCATCGAAAGCCAGTGGGAGCACAGGGAGGTCACACGGGCCTGGTATGAAGAGCGAATGAGCGTCGTCACCCAGGGGATCCGCGACCCGGCCACCGCCCAGCAGCTGGCGATCACCACCGGTTTCACCCTGGTCTGGCCCCTGCGCTTTCATCTGGTCAAGAATCTCCGCCTCCGCGCTGAGCGCCTGAACCGAGCCTTTGACATGCATGAAGATGCGATCATCGATCAGCGTTTCGCGGACCGGCGGGCGAGGGTCCGGTCGGAAACGCCGGTCCTCGCTGCCGCGCTGATGAGCGAACCCTGAGGGGACGAAAATGACGCTTCCCAAGCCGCCGTTTCCCTGGGATCTCACCATGGACGAGGAACTCCGCCAGTTCGAACAGCTGAAGCTGAAGCTGGCGCCGGTCTGGAACTCGATGACCCAGAGGGACGATGAGCCTGCCACCTCCGTGGTGGTGCCCTCCTTGTCGCTCGACCAGGCGGAGTTGAGACGGCTCGCCGGGTCGAGCTTCTATGAAGAGAGGCTGCTCTTCCTTTTGATGCGCCTGCGCAACCCCCGCGCGCGGATGGTGTACGTCACGTCCCAGCCGGTCCATCCGATGGTCCTGGAGTACTACTTCCAGTTCCTGGCCGGCATTCCCACGTCGCACGCGCGATCGCGGCTGACCCTGCTGTGCGCCTACGACGACTCCCCTCGGTCGCTCACCGAGAAGATTCTCGAGCGACCCCGCCTTCTGGAACGGATCCGTCAGGGCATCCTCGACAAAGATCGCGCCTACCTCACGGTGTTCAACTCGACGGCCATCGAACGGAAGCTCGCGGTCCTGCTCGGCATCCCTCTGAACGGCGTCGACCCTTCTCTTAACCATCTCGGAACCAAGTCCGGCAGCCGCAAGACGTTCAAGGAGGCGGGAGTGGCTCTGCCCTTCGGCTTCGAAGATCTGAGAACAGAGGGCGACATCGCCGATTCCCTCTTCGAGATGAGGAAGCGCGATCCGGGGTTGAAGCGCGCGGTGGTGAAGCTGAACGAGAGCTTTTCCGGCGAGGGAAACGCACTCTATCGGTATCCCGAGGAATCGTCGCGCGAGGCCATCCAGGGCGAAATTCGGCAGCTTCAATTCTCGATGCCCAAGGAGACGTCGGAGGTCTACCTCGACAAGTTCGCCCGCATGGGCGGCATCGTCGAGGAGTTCATGGACGCGGACGTGAAGGTCTCGCCCTCGGTCCAGCTTCGGAACTCGCCGGACGGCAAGGTGATGCTCATCTCCACCCACGACCAGCTCCTCGGCGGGGCCACCGGCCAGATCTTCCTCGGCTGCGCCTTCCCCGCCGACGATGAGTATCGCCTGACAATTCAGGAGGCCGCGCGATCCATCGGCCAGGTCCTGGCCCAAAAGGGCGTGGTCTCGAGGTTCGCCATCGATTTCCTCGCCTGCCGCAACAGGGTCGGCAGTCCCTGGTCCATCGCCGCGCTCGAGATCAACCTGCGCATGGGCGGAACCACGCATCCCTTCCTCGCCCTCCAGTTCCTGACCGGGGGCGGCCTCGATGAATCAACCGGACTCTTCCACTCTCCCTCCGGTCAAGTGAAGTACTACCGGGCCACCGACAATCTGAAGTCGGAACACTACCGCGGCTTGCTGCCTGAGGACCTGATCGAGATTCTGACCATCAACCGCCTGCACTATTCCCACTCCACGGAATCGGGGGCGCTGTTCCATCTTATCGGCGCAGTTTCGGAGCACGGCAAGCTCGGGTTGACCGCGATCGCCAATTCGCGAATGGAAGTCGAGAACATCTACAACCACACCCTCGCGGTCCTCGATCGGGAAACGGCGGTAGGCCACCCGAGCGGTGAAACGCTGCGGGGGTAGGCGGGTCACACTGGAGACGCATCGCGCTCAAGCCACCCTGGGGGACGTTTTCCAGAGGATTCACAGGAACACCCGGTCTCCAAACTCCGTCTCCTCTGTTACCTGGGAGCCCTGATGAGAGAAATATTCAATGACCTGAGGCTTTCCGTGCGTCAACTCAAGCGCACTCCCGGCTTCACCGCCGCCGCCGGCCTCGTCCTGGCCCTCGGCATCGGCCTCAACGCCGCCATGTTCGGGATGTCCTGGTCCGTGGTGTTCGGGGGCCGCCCGTTTGAGAACCCGGACGACCTCGTTCAACTGTACTCGATGAAGGCCAACGAGCCCGATTCCTATCGCCCCTTCTCATACGCCGGCTGGCAGGAACTCGTCACCCGGGACGATGTGTTCTCGAGCATCCTCGCCCATCGACCAGGGCTGGTGGGCCTGAATGAGCAGGAGCAGGGAGGCGACGTACGACGGACGTTCTCCTCCATCGTCAGTGCGAACTATTTCAATGCGCTCGGAGTTCGCCTGAGCGCGGGGCGCTCCTTCACCACCGACGAAGACCGCCCCGGGAGCGAGATAAAGGTGGCGGTCGCCTCCTACGCTTTGTGGCGGCGAGCCGGATTCGATCCGAACCTGCTCGGCCGCACGGTCAGAGTCAACGAACACCCCTTCACCATCGTCGGCATCACCCCCAAGGGTTTCACGGGAACCAGCGCGCTGTTCGGTCCGGAGATCTACTTTCCGCTCGGCGTCTTCGACACCCTCGCCAACGATTTTCAGGGCCAGGCGAACCGGGGGCTGCAGAGGCCGGGAGTTTTCAACCTCTATCTGGTCGGGCGGCTGAAGCCCGAGATGACTATGGAGAAGGCGCAAGCGGGATTGAAGCTCGCGAGCGCTGCCGTCGAGCGAGCCTACCCGGTGGATTACCAGGGGCAGGAGTTTTCGGTGCACCCCCTGCCCCGATTCAGCTCCAACATCCGTCCGGCCCAGGAAGGCAGCTTGGTCACGCTCTTCGTCGTTCTCCTTGGCATGACCGCCTCCGTATTGCTGATCGTCTGTCTCAATCTCGCCTCCATGCTCCTGGCTCGCGGGCAAACCCGTCGTCGTGAGTTCGCCATCCGTCTGGCCCTGGGCGGAAATCGCTTGCGGATCATCCGGCAATTGCTCATCGAAGGGCTTCTTTTGTCTCTCGTGGGCGGCGGCCTCGGTATTCTTCTCGGGGTCTTCGCTCTCGATGCGCTCGTGGCCGCATTGGTCGCTCACCTGCCCATTTCCCTCGGAGTGGACGCGGCCACGTCTCCCGCCATCGTGGGAGGGTCTGCCCTCTTCTCTGTCCTCGCCACCCTGCTTTTCGCGCTCGGTCCGGCGCTCCGTCATTCGGGAGTGGACATCCTCGTCGATCTCAAGCAACAGGCAGGCGAGCAACCCGTGACGCGGCGTCGCCGCTTCATCCCAAAGCACCCCCTGCTGGCTCTCCAGGTAGCCTTGTCGCTGAGCCTTCTGATTTCGGCCGGCCTGTTCCTGCGTATGGCTCGGCAGACCTCCGATATCGACCTTGGCTTCCGGGCCGATGACACGGTGGTGGTGGAAGTGGACGCCGCCCTGGCTGGCTTCGAGGAAGCCAGAGGCCTGAGCCTCTACGCCGCCATTGAAGAAAGATTGCGATCTCTGCCCGGCGTGCGCAGCGCCAGCGTTGGAGCCACAATTCCGTTCGGAGTCGTCGGCGGGGGCGAGATGGTGCGACGCGCCGGAACGAGCCCCGCCGAAGGCTCCAAGCCCCAGACCGCGGCCGAGGGTCAGTCATTTCGGGCGGGCTGGAACGCGGTGGGTGCTGCCTATTTCGACGCCATGGGGCTCGCACTCAGGAGCGGGCGCTTGTTCACGGACGCCGAAGTCCACCAAAAAGGGGCGCCCCTCGTGGCCCTGGTCGACGAGGTACTGGCAAGGCAGCTCTGGCCCGAGGGTGACGCGATCGGCCGGTCCATCGAGTTCGAGGCCCGTGGTTCCGCGACCCGCATCGAGACTATGGAGGTCATCGGCATCGTGCCGATGGTCCGTGACGACTTCTTCACCAAGTCTCCGGGGGGCGCCGTTTATGTTCCCTTCGCTCAGGGCTACCGGGGGAACGTCTTCTTTCACGTGCGCCTTCGGGACGGAGCCCCCGCCAAGATGGCGGAGGCCATTCGCCGGGAGATTCAGGCGGCGGCGCCGGCCCTGCCGACCTTCCGAGCCACCACGTTCGGCGAGCATGTTCGCTCATCGGCCGACTATTGGGGCCTGCACACCATGGCGAATCTGTTCACCGCCATGGGCGTCCTCGCCACCGTCATCGCCCTCATCGGCATCTATGGGGCCAAGTCCTACGCAGTGTTGCGGCGCACGCGCGAGATCGGCATTCGCCTCGCCATAGGGGCGACACCCGCAGGCGTTCGCCAGATGGTGCTTCGCGAGGGTCTGAGGCTGGGTGCTATCGGGGTCAGTCTCGGCCTGCTTCTCGGCCTCGGCATGGGTCAGGTGCTCGACTCGATCTTCGTGGACCTGGATGCGTTCGATCCGGTGACGTTCACCCTCGCCCCCCTTGTGCTGCTCGGCGCCTGCCTGGTCGCGTCCTGGCTTCCCGCGCGCCGCGCCACGCAGGTGAATCCGGTGACTGCCCTTCGCGCGGATTGACCGCATGCGCTCCGGCTCACTTCTCGCCTAAGCTGCCTCCGGGTGGCGCGGCTGAAGCAGTACTGCTTCATTCCCATCGACCTCAATTCCGCGAGCGACGATCAAATCCTCTCCATCCGGGTCATTCGTCGTTCGTGTTGCGGGGCCCCACGAGAGCGAGCGCACCCGGACCGCTTTTCTGAGGTGGAGCCACATTTGAGCGTCTGTGCCGAAGACCCGCGCGAGCCGAAGCGCCGTCTTTGGGGGCAGTGATACCACGCCGCTCGCGAACGATTTCGTATCAACGCGGGCGAAGGATTGAAATAGGATCATGGCAGTCATGACCCTCACCCCCGGTCAGCGTCTTGGAGGCTGCGAAGTCGTTTCATGGTTCGCCGCGGGCGGACTAAGCGAGGTCTATCGAGCCCGCGATCCGAAGCTCGATCGGGACGTCGCCATCAAGGTTCTTCCCGAGCGGGTTGCCGCCGACGCCGACGCGCTCGCGCGTTTCGAGCGGGAGCCGAAGACCATCACGGCGCTGCTCGAGAACGGCGCCGACCTACTGGTCAAGGGCGCCGAGGGCCGGACCGCGTTCGATCCCGCCAGCCGTGGGGCGCTCCTCAGGGCCTGATGGGCGCCCTCACCGCCGAACCCAGGCACGAGGGCCGCCTCACCCGCGGGGAGCTGGCCGCGCTCGTGGAGAGCCAGCGCGAGCTCGTCGCCCAAGCCGGCGGGGGCGGAACCTGGCGCAGGGACAAGAAGGGCGAGTGGGCGTACGGTGGCCCGAAGGGCCGGCGTCAGCGCGTCCAGCCCGCCAGCCTGGCGGGACGGGACCTCAAGGGCCTCGACCTGCGCCGCGTCGCGCTGCCGTGGGCGAACCTGCGGGCCTGTCGGGGTCCAGGCCAGAACCTCACGGAAGCCGACCTCACGGGTTGCCTGCTCGCCGACGCCGACCTCAGCGGGGCGACGCTGCGCCGCGCTCGGCTGGAAGGCGCCCTCCTCGAACGCGCCCGGCTCGGCGGCGCCAAGCTGCTCGAGGTCTCCGCTGATCGCGCGGTGTTCGCGCGCGCCGACCTCTCGGGTGCGTCGTTCCGCAGGGCGCGGCTGCGGGGGGCGGACTTCTCCGGCGCCACGCTCACGGGCTGCGACTTCCGCGACGCCGACATCGAGGGCGCCTCGTTCGAGGGCGCCTGGCTCGTCGGGGCACGGATCGACTGGGGACCGCTCGGCTTTCCGGGGAAGGAGCGCTTCCGCGTCCAGAAGGTCACCCTCAAGAAGGAGAGCGAGGGCCCCGACTACTTCTCGAGCGGAGAGTTCCAGGTCGTCGACCAGTCGCGCGGCGAGGTGATGGCGCGTTTCTCATGGGCGCTGGACGAGCCGTTCATGACCAACAAGAGCTACAGCGGGCCCGAGGAGGTGCGGATCTCGGAGGACGGCAGCGAGGCGATCGCGAGGGACGCATCGGGCGCTGAAGAGCGCGTGTTGCTGTCCGCCGCGGTACGAGCCGTCGAGCTCGACGGAGTCGAGATCTCCCCCGAGACCGACATCGAGGCCCTCGTGCGCCGCATCGCCGTCGAGGGCGGGCCGCCGAACGCGAAAGGCGAGCGCCATTCCGCCGGGTATTTCCTGACCAAGCTCTCCAGACGCCTCGGCAAGTCACCCAGCGCGGTGCGGCTGAATGCGGCCGTCGCTTCCCGGCTCGACGACCCCGACCCACGGCTGCGCGCCGCAGCCTTGCGCTTCTACTACTACGCCCCGGCGGCCGAGGGCAGCGAGCGCGTCCTGGACCTGTTCCGGACGCAACGTGAGTTGTTCAGCGCGAATTACAAGGGCTCGAGCAACGGCGAGACGCTTGAGGGCAATCTCGTCGATGCCCTGTCGCAGTTGCTGCTCGAAGAGACGACCAGCGAGCGCGCGAAGGACGCGGCCCGGGCTGAGGTGCTCGCGCCCGGCCAGGGGGGCGAGTTGCTCTCGGCGCTCTTCAAGGTGGATCGGGACTTCGTGCTCGGTCACGCCGTCGAGATCGCAGCCTCGGCGGACCGGCGCTGGCAGGATCTCGTCTATGCGCTCTACGTCTCGGAGTCGGAAGATGTCGGCAAGGTCGCGGCACAGATCGTGGCCGCGGGGGTCACGAGCCGCGCCAAGGTCGTGGAGTTCGTCAAGAGCAAGCACATGACCGGCTACTACGCCGGCCTGATCGAGAGCGCGCTCGCGGCGAAGCCCGGGACGAGACCCTGAGCACGAGCGCGCGGTTCCTGCCCCTGAGCGCGTGCCCGACGTGCCGCGACCTTCCGCCGGATGGGTACTCGGATCCCGACCTCCTCACGCCTTGCGGCCAGCGGCGGTTCCGCTCCAGCGTCAACTTCGAGATCCGTACGCGAGGGAGGCGTTTCCCCGGAGCCCCGGGTCGGGGCCCGACGGCGGATGACCAGCTCCCCGACGCTCGTCCGGAACATCGGCCGCTGGAGCCTCGCCGGCCTGGTGCTCAACACCATATCGGCACAGCGCCTTCGAGCTTCCGGGAAACGCTCGGCAGCGCCAGCGGCCGCCGTCGAGGAGATGGCAGCGAGATGATCGGTCCGCGCCGCTAAGGCAGACCTGCCGTCTTCAGGTCGTCGATCCGCCAGCGGCAAACCGCGCCGGCGGCGCCCGCCGACACCAGCGGATCGGCCGCGAAGCACACCGCGGACGGCGCCCCCAGGTGACCGCACCCTCGCGTCAAGTGGCCGCGGAAGTTAGCCTTTCGTCTCGTAGCAAGCCGCGGTACCATGTCGGCGTGAAACGGACGCGGGGACTGTTGGCATGGATGCTGGCCTGCACCCTGGCGTGTGCCCCGGCCGTGCAGGAGACAGGCGTGTCGAAGAACGTTCTCGGCCCGATGACGATGTATCCCAAGTTCGCGTACGAGCGAGGGCCTGCGCTCTCGCCAACCGATGTGCTCGTAAGGTGGCTCGACGCTCAGGTCAAGGCCGACGGATCGAAACGACTCGTTCGTTTCCCCGTGACCGTTGAGCGGGAGATCGACTCGCGCAAGGCGTGGATCGGCGCGGCCGGCGGGCCCGAGATCGGGCTCGACGACACCGCGCTCGGGATCAGTCTTGCCGATCACGCTCGCCGCCACCGTAACAAAGCGAAGCAGGCGCGCTTGCTCGTCGAAGGGTATTGGCATCGCAAGGGTGATGCCTACGAGCTCAGCCTGCGACGGGTTCACGGTGAGTCGACCCCCGGTGCGGACTTCGCCGAAGTGGTCGTCGACGACACCATCAAGGGCGAGCCGCCCTCTCCGATGCCCAGGGACAGCGACTAATATCGCGAATCTCTATTACGGGAGACTGGCGACGGTTGGAATAAGACGTCAAGGCCTTTGGCCGAGTTCGGCCAACCGGGACCGGGCGGGCGCAAAGCCGGAGTCGAGTTCCAGAGCCAGGCGAAAAAAGGCCAGCGCTTCGTCTCGCCTGTCGAGGCGCACCAGGACCAGCCCAAGGTTGTAAACGTACTGAGCGTTGAGGGGATCGCGCTTCACGGCCTCCCGAAAGGCCGCTTCGGCGTCGGCCCGGTGATCGTTCGCCCCCAAAACCATGCCGAGGGAATTCCAGAATTGGGCTGGCTGCGGGTTGATCTCGATCGCCTCCCGAAGAAGCCGAATCGCTTTGTCCGGGTCACGGGCGTCGCGGTACATTTCAGCGAGCTTCACCCGGAGCTGCGCATTCCTGGGGGCGAGGGGCAGGGCCGCCTCGTAGGCGGCGATCGCCTGCTGAGGCCGCTCTAGGTCGCGAAGCAGGGTGGCTTCGGCTTCCAAGATCTGGGGATCTTTGGGGTTTGCAACCTGACCTTTCTTTAGCGTGGCCAGGGCCCTACTGGTGTCGCCCAGAGCGGCGTAGCAGATAGCGAGACTGACGTAGGCCTTTCCAAAGACCGGCAGACGCGCGATGGCCGCCTCGAAATGAAGGGCCGCCTCCCGCGGCCGCCTCTGGTCGAAAAAGGCCCGAGCCAGGTAGTAGTGCACTTCGAAGCTCTTGATCCCTCGCGCGAGAAGGCTCTGAAATCGGGCCGCCGCGCCCTTTGGATCCTTCTCCCGAAGGCGAGTCAGTCCCTCGCGCATCAGAACATTGATGGCCCTGTAGTCGTCGAGCTTGTCCTTCGGGTCGGCGCCGGTCTTTACGGTGAGCCCGGCGCCTCCGGCTCCGATGTAGCCGAGGGCGCCGAGTTGCTCGAGCATCTCGGGTGGAACGGCGGCGGCCGCCGGCGCGGATTCAGACGCCACCTTCTCTGCGGCCAGGCGCTTGGTCAAGGCGCCGTGAAGTGCCGCCGCCTGGGCTGGTGAGGAGTCGATGAGGTTCTTTTTCTCGCTCGGGTCATCCCGCAGGTCAAAGAGCTCCGGACGCGGCGCCAGAATGTATTTGAAGCGCCCATCGCGAAGAGAGCGCAAGTCACTCCAGCCATAGTGAAGCAGAGGAGTGAGGGACTCCGCGTACGTCGCTTCCAAGGGCGGCTCGGGACCGCCGCGCAACGTGGAAGCGAGGCTGCGACCGCTGATATGGGCGGTCGCCTTCAGCCGCACGCCCAGAAGGTCGAGAACGGTGGGCGCCAGGTCGACGCTCCGGGCGGTGGCGAGCAACTGCTGGCCGGGCGCAATCCCCGGACCACGGAGGAGCAGCGGAACCGCAAGTGTCGACTCATAGACGAAGTAGCCGTGGACATCCTCCCCGTGCTCCCCCAGTCCCTCCCCGTGATCGGAGGTGACGACCAGAAGCGTCTCGTCGCGGATCCCCAGGCGGGAGAGGGCGGCGTCCAGCCGGCCCACCAGTTCGTCGGACCAGGCCACTTCCCCGTCATACGGCCGGTCCGCGTAGCGTGAAGCATAGGGCTCCGGCGGCTCATACGGGTCGTGAGGATCGTAAAGATGGAGCCAGACGAAAAGTCGCGAGTCCCGTTTGGTCTCGAGCCACGCGACGGCTTCCGCCGTCGGGAGGTCTCCGCGTCGATGGACCGAGTCCAAAGGACGTTCGTCGCCGCCAGCAACTTCGAAGTGATCAGAGAACGTGTCGAAACCTCGAGCCAGCCCGGACTGCTTCGAGAGCACGACCGACGAGACGAAGGCCGCGGTGGCAAACCCGTCGGACTTCAACCATTCGGCCAGCGTGGGAACGTCCTCTCGAAGCGTCGGCGAGACGTTGTCTCGAATCCCATGCTCGGCAGGATAAAGGCCTGACAGAAGAGAGACGTGAGACGGGCGGGTCAGGGGAACCTGCGCGCTGGCGTCAAGGGCACGGGCCCCGTCTCGCGCGAGTGCGTCGATATTGGGCGTTTCCACTGACCTGTTTCCATAGGCTCCGAGATGGTCGGGGCGAAGCGTGTCGATGGTCACCAGCACGAGGTGTCGCGCGGGGGAAGGGGGGGCGGCCCGGCAATACAGAAGGGTGAGCGCGGCAAGCGACGCCAGCAGGCGAGGGACCCTTCGCATAGGGTTCTCTAGTGCTTCGCCCCGCACCCGGTCGGGTCCATCCTGGTCTTGCGACATCGTTCGGGCGGAATGGTGAGCACACTGGCTGAGAGCACGATGAGGTCCGCCACCTTATCAGACTCGATCGCGCGCAAACCGGCATCGCGGCGAAGGCCTTGAAGCGATTCACTCCGAAAAACGAAATGGCGAACCCCGGCCCGCGCTTCGCGCCCGTTCATACACCAGCGCCGCCGCCGCAACGTCCTGAAGAGCGGTGCCCGTGCTGTCGAAGATGATGATCTCGTCGTCGCTTTCGCGACCGGGCTTGAGGCGGCCAACGACTTCACCCAGCTCCGCGTGGACGCTGGGCAAGGACATCACACCCGCGCGGATGGCGTGGTGCAGGTCTCCGATGTCCGCGGCCTGTGCGGTCACGTCGGTCACCACCTTCGCGGCGGCCATCAGAGCGGGTTCGATCTCATGCTTCTCTTCGTTGTCGGCCCCGACCGCGGCGATGAAGGCGCCGGGGCGGACGTCGTCGACGCCGAGAAATGCCTGTTTCGAAGGCGTGCACGTGACCACGATGTCGCTCACCCTCGCGGCGTCCTTGAAGTCCGCCACAACCTCCAGGGCGGGCCCGACCTCGGACTTCATTTCGTCAGCCATGATGGCGGCGGCGCGCGGATCGACGTCCCACAGGTACGCCTTCTCGAGGGCCAGCACGTGCTTCAGCGCGCGCAACGACACCCGTCCCTGATTGCCGCAACCGCACAGCGTGACCACCCGAGAGTCAGGCCTGGACAGGGCGCGGGCCGCCACACCGGTGGCGGCGCCGCTTCGCAGAATGGTGATCTCTATCGAATCGAGAACGGCCAGGGGAAGGCCGTTCTCGGCGTCGCACAGCACAACCACGCCCTGGATGTTCGGCATGCCGAAGCGCTCGCGGTTTCGAAAGAAATTCCCATTGAGCTTGGCCGCGAAGTAGCGACGGCCAAGATCGAGGGCGGCGGCCTTGATGTGAAAGCCGCCATCGGTGGTCGGAAAGCCCAGAACAGAAGGCTGGGGGACCGCGCCTCTTGCTGCGAGCACGAAGGCTCGCTCGACCGCATCGATGCAGTCTTGCAGGGTCAGCAATTCCCGGACGTCGTGGCGGGACAGGAGAAGGGTTTCGGTGGAGGTCATGAAGGGATAAAGCCTCGCAGGAAGTGATAGAGGGGTCCGGCCAGGGCGCCGGCAATGAGCACGGGTATCAGATCGACCCTGGCGCGCCACAGAGCAAGAAACGCCGTCACCAGAACCAAGAGCGCGAATCCATCAGGCCCGGCCTCGAGTCCCAGGGGAACAATCACAGCCACGCCATAGTCAAGGCCGAGGCTGAACACCACGCCCGTAACCGAGGCGCCGATGGCGCTGAGACTGCCGGAAAGCCACGGTGTCGAGGAGATCCGGTCAACATATGGGGCGCCCAGGAAGACCAGGACGAGACTCGGAAGGAACGTTGTGTATGTGGTGACCACCGCTCCGACGGTTCCACTGAGTCCGGGAGCGAGCCCCTGGGGATGGTTCCATCCGGCCAGGAAGCCCACGTATTGCAAGACGATGATCAGAGGTCCCGGGGTGGTCTCCGCAAGAGCCAGTCCATCCATCACCTCCGGACGCGAGAGCCAATGAAACTGATCGACCGCCGCCTGTGAGACATAACCGAGCACCGCGTAGGCGCCCCCGAAGGTCACGAGGGCGGCTTTCGAGAAGAACAGGTACTGGGCTCGAAAGAGATCCGCGGTCCCCCCAAGGGAAACAAGGACCGCGAACGGAACCGCCCACAAAAACAGGCCGAGGCCGAGGACCCGGACGAGACGCGACAGGTCCGGCCAAAACATCAGCGAAGTGAACGCGGCCGCCTTTTCGTGGGCCATCGAGCGATACGCGGGGATCGCAAGCCCGATCAGAGCGGAGACGGCCACGATCCAGGGAAAGGGAGCGCGAAACGCGAACGCGGCCAAGAGCGCCATCGCCGCGAGCCAGCCGTGGGCTCTTGAGGTCACGCGCTTCCCCGCCATGCGAAGCGCGGCATCCACGATGATCGCG
>JAENWE010000384.1 GCA_016650185.1 Vicinamibacteria bacterium
TGCGCTTGCCCGCCATTGACACGGTCTCGAACGTCTCGCGACGATTCCTCATGAATAATCCGGGCTAGCCCCGCTGAGCGCTCGGCTTCCGTGCTCTTCGTCTCGTCTTCGGTTGGATCATGAGAAAAGCCAGGCCGTCGTTCCCTCTGGCCTCCTTCGGGGCGGTGTTGGCCCTCGTGATTCTCGTCGCGGCAGCCGGCGCCTGGTGGCAGCGCGGCCACCCCCTAAAGACCGATGCGACGGAGGACCGGCCAGGGGGGCGCGCAGGTCCGTCGCCAGGCCCGGTCGGCTACATTGATAACAGGGTCTGCGTGGGCTGTCACCTGGACGAGGGGCGAGAGTGGCAGGAATCGCACCATGCGAAGGCGATGGCGGCGCCCACCGAGCAGAGCGTGCTTGGAGACTTCAGGAATCGGGAGTTCACCCTCAAGGGCGTCACCACGCGTTTTTTCAAGCGGGGCGAAGCGTTTTTCGTGAACACCGAAGGCGCGGACGGCAAGCTCGCGGATTTCGAGATCAAGTACGCCTTCGGCGTCGAGCCCCTGCAGCAATACCTGGTTGAGATGCCGGACGGGCGGTTGCAACCGTTGAGCATCGCATGGGACAACCCGAAGCAGAGGTGGTTCCACCTTCTCCCGGGCGAAAAGACGCCGCCCGGCGATGTGCTGCATTGGACCGGTCGATACCAGACCGCAAACACAATGTGTCTGGTCTGTCACACCACGCAGTTCGAGAAGCGCTACGACCCCAAGACGGACACCTTCGCCTCTGAGTGGGCGGAACCAAACGTGTCCTGCCAGTCGTGCCATGGCCCGGGTGAGCGACACGTGGCGTGGGAAAAGAACCAGAGGGGCGCAGGCACACCGCTCGCGGTCTCCCCGAAGGAACCCCACGGCTTGACCGTGGACATCAAGGGCGCCGATGCGAGCCGAAAAACCGAACTCTGCGCGCCCTGCCACTCGAGGCGCAGTGAACTCGTCCCTTCACCTTCGCCCGGTGAGTCCATGCTGGACGATTTCCAACCCAGCCTTCTGGTTCAAGGGCTTTATCACCCGGACGGTCAACAACTGGACGAGGTCTATGTCGACGGCTCCTTCCGTCAGAGCCTCATGTTCCAGCGAGGCGTCACCTGCACCAACTGCCACAATCCCCATACCGGCAAGCTGAAGGTCGCGGGCAACGGTGTCTGCCTGCAGTGTCACCGCCCCGACCCGAATCCAAGTTTTCCGAGTGCGGTAGGAAACTACGACTCGCCCTCGCACCACTTCCACAAGGAAGGCTCGGCCGGGGCACAGTGCGCGTCGTGCCACATGCCATCCTCGACCTACATGCAGATCCAGCGGCGGCCCGACCACAGCATCCGCGTCCCGCGTCCGGACCTATCGGTAAAGATCGGCACTCCCGACGCATGCACGAACTGCCACGCCGGCAAGAACGCGCAATGGGCCGCCCAGGCCGTGACCCGGTGGTACGGACCGGTGCGAAAGCAGGGAACACACTATGGCGAGGCGTTTGCCGCGGCTCGCGCGGGCGAACGCAGAGGGCGTGACGCGTTGGCCCAGCTTATCGGCAACCCAAAGACCCCGGCCATCGTGCGCGCGAGCGCGTTAGCCGACCTGCAGCACGATCCGGCGATCGGCATCGCTGTGCGGGTAGAGGCCACGCGGGACGCCCACCCTGAAGTGCGAGCCGCCGCCGCGTTGAGCCTGGGAGGCCTGCCCTCTTCTCAGCGCATCGAGGCTTTGAGCCCCCTTCTGCGGGACTCCGTGCGCGCCGTGCGCATCAACGCCGCCCGAGAGCTCTCGTCGGTTCCGGTCGAACTGTTGGAACCCTCCGCGAGGGCCGTGTTTGACATGGCCATAGCGGAATACATCGCCGCCCAGAACGTCGCGCTGGACATGCCGGGGGGACATTTCAATCTGGCGGTGGTGTACGAAAACACGGGCCAGCGTGGTCTGGCGGAGCGACACTACCTCGGCGCGTTGAAGATCGATCCGGACTTCACCCCAGCCCGGGCCAACCTGGCTCAGATGTACAGTGCGATGTCCAGAAACGCCGACGCCGAACGCGTGCTGGTGGACGGGCTCAAGCGGATGCCGCGCATCGGCGAACTTCAATACGCCCTGGGTTTGTTGCTGGCCGAGGAAAAACGCATGAAGGAGGCGACCGAAGCTCTCGCCAAGGCGGCGACCCTGCTCCCCGGCAACCCGAGCGTCCAGTACAACTACGGCCTCGCGTTGCAGGAGATGGGGCAGCGTGGGCCGGCCGAATCCGCGCTACTGAGGGCTCAGCGCCTGCAACCCGATGATCCGAAGCTCGCCTACGCCCTGGCCATCTTCTACGCGCAATCAGGGCGACGAGACGACGCTCTGGCTTGGGCGGAAACACTGCGGTCTCTCCGCCCGGGAGACCCCCAGGTGACCCGGCTGGTGGAACGTCTGCGGGTGAGTCAGTAGCCGGTTGGCTGGTTGACCCAAACGACATGTCAGCGTTCGATGCGGATGCCGATGAGGAGGGCGCGGGGCGGCTGGACCATGGTAATCCGGCGGTAGTCGGCCAGCCAGACCACTTGCTCTTCGGCTTCGAACTGGGACCCGAGGGCGTTGAACACTGAGGCCGAGACCTCGAGAGCCCCCTTCGCCAGCTTGAAACGCCTCGACAGACGCGCGTCCACCGAGAGGGTGTAATGGAGTCGGGCGCGACCGCGCGGGATAGCCTGGACGAAATCTGGGCCCTGGGGGAGATCGTTCTGAATCACCAGCCGCGCGAAAGGTTGACCGTCGTCGTAGCGACCCACCGCCCCGAAGGTCCAACCGCCAAGGTCGTTGGCGGTGAGATACATCCGCAGACTGTAGGCACGATCGAAGAACAGGCGGCCATAGCCGAACGTGTCCGCGTTTTTTCTGTCGAAGCTCTCACCCACGACCCCGAAGTCGTTCTCTCCCACGCGCAGGCCACGATTGCCGCCTCGGCCCGAGTCGCGGAAAGCAGCTCCGGTCAGGCCCCAGTGAATGTGGGCGCCGCCTGTCTCGAAGCCCAGCTCGGCGCCCTCGCCCAACGCTCGATGCTCAGGGGGATTGGTCAGCAGGAATTGCGACGACGAGAACGAGCGCAGGCTCTCCTCGACGATCGGAAGAATCTGATCGTCGGAGGGACCGACGATGTCTCCCGACGGATCAGGGACGTTTCTGGTCGCGGAAATCTCGGAGCCTTGGGGGTTGAGGGCGGTTTCGATGAGGTTGACATCACGGCGCGCGAAAGCGGTGGCGTGCATGATGATCCCTCGCACCTTCGTCTTGAAACCGATGATCACCCGACGCATGGTGGGCAGGGACAGCTTCGGATCGACACTCGCCGAGCCGGGCTCGCGACGCGCGACTTCGATGCCGAGTTCCGAAGGGGACGCCCGACCATCGCCGTCGAGATCGCGCCACCGAAGCGCGGAAACGACGGGCGCGTTTCGGCTTGCGGCTTCGTAGCCCGCGAGCGGCGCCGGGGGCGTGCCGATCGAAGCCTCGGCGTAGAGCTCCGTGGTGTCGCTCTTTCGCCATTCGAACCGGAGGTCCGGGAGCGCCTTCGTGGAAGCCAGGATCCGGTCTCCATCCAGGTCGCCCACGGTCGAGCGTTGCAGTTCCACCCTGCCGAAAAGACGGGTGCGCTCGGAGATCTGGAGACCCAGCGCCACACCCACCGCTGCTCGGACCTCGGCCAGGCGTGACGGCGCGGAACCGGAGAACGTCCATTGACGCGCCGAGGCGCCGTTCAGACTCTCCAAAGCCCGGAAAGTCGGCTGCGCCATCGCGCGATCGCTGGTCGCCCGGCTGAAGCGGGCCACCAGAGACATGTCGAGGGCATCCCCAAGCGTCCAGGCCTGAGAGCGGGCGTCCATCTGGAGCCTCTGCCCGGAAGAACGATAAGGAACCTGAAACGGCGGCGGGCCGTCGACCAGGCGTTCAAAGGCGAGCGCCGAGTCGAATTCCGGATCCGTCCCGGTGCTGCGAAGAAAACTGGCACGCACGCGAGTCTCGTTTCTCATTCCCGAGCCCGGGATGGCTCTCTTCGCGGTCGGGCTCGGTCGGGTCCAGCTCGCTCCCAGCATGAGGCCGGTCTGGCGGGTCTCGGCCGCCGTGAGACCAAACGGGGCCCGGCGTCCTTGATACATGGCGAGGCCCTGAAGCTGATCGTCGCCTCTCCGGTGATTCAAATGGCCTTCGAAGCCAAGGCGCTGGGTCGCTCGCTTCACATCCGAGTCGCGCTCGGACCGGGACACATCGGCGCCGGAGAGAGCTCCGCTCCAGCTCGTGGCGCCGCTCGCGCTGACTCCAGAGGCGGCCAGGACTCCATCGAACAGGCTGTGCCCGCGGGCCAGGGACGGAATCGGATCGGCGGTGGTCCCGGTGGAATCGAACAAACCGAGATCAACCTGGGCCAGGAACCGAGTCTGATCCGAGGGGGTCGGGGGTGGGTGGGTATGAACGAGCGCCGAGCCCCTCGAGTCGGTCTTCACCTCTAACTCGCCAAGTTCCACCGAACCCCAGACGAGGGGCCGCCCGCCGAAGATCGGATCCGTGACATCGAACCCGTCGATCTCAACCCGCGACTGGGTCCAGGAGCCGCCCCGGAACGTGAATCGCGAGGGCTCCGCTGGAAAGAGTCCGGGCCCTTCTTCCCGCTCCAGCACCAGGCCGGAGTTGAGTTGAACGACCCGCGCGGAAAGTGAACCTGCCCTTGGAAGGGACTTCGCCACTTCAGGGTCGAACCTGGGGCGCGGCGAAGGCGAAGGCTCGGGAGACGGTCCAGGCTGCTGCGCCGAGGCGAGCGTCCCGGCGAGGAGGGTGAGGGCGGCCGCCAGCATCTGAAGCCTTCGCTTGTTCGCATTCATCCTGAAATCCCGTCTCCTGTTCGGTTAACGACCCAGGGCATCTGTCGCGGATCGGCGCCACGCAGACGATCGATAACCGATTGCACCGCGCGCCCGGACATGCCGACGTTCGGATCCGGCGACAACCGGGTTTGGTACGTTCCTGAGCCGAGATGATTGAAGAGGCGCAACTTCAGAATCAGTCGTTCGTCGCGCAGCGGCGAGTCCATCGGGAGGGGCTCCCTCGCGAAGACGTCGAGGGCCGCGCCCGCTATGCCTCCGTCCAGCAGAACACGAGCCAGAGCATCTTCGTCGACCACCGGCCCCCGGGTGGTGTTGACGAGGTACGCGGTGCGTTTCATCTGTCGTAGCCGCTCTTCGTTCATGAAGAGCACTGTCGCGTCGCGACCGGACTTGATCAGAGGCACATGAAGAGAAACGAAGTCCGCGTTGTCGAGCGCGTGATCGAGCGGGACATACCCCATGGTTCGACGCGGGCCAAAGCCCAGTTCGGCGCGCAGGTCCATCACGCGCTGAACGTCTCGCTCGAAGATCTCGTCTCGAGTGCGCGAGTAGCAGAGTATGTCCATGTCGAACCCGACGCACTTATGAACGAACGCTTTGCCGATTCGGCCCGTGCCCAGGACGGCCACCGTCTTGCCCGCGACGTTGTCGCCCAGCCAGGGATGGTGCGGGTGCCATACCCCCCA
>JAENWE010000385.1 GCA_016650185.1 Vicinamibacteria bacterium
CGAACATGAGCGGCCGCGCCGTCGACATCGCGGTCGTGGAGAAGGATCCGATCCAGATCTATGCCGCGACCGCCACGGGCGGAGTGTGGGCGACCAGGGACAACGGCATCACCTGGGCGCTCGTCTTCGAGAACAAAGCCGTCCACGCGGTGGGAACGATCTCGATCTTCCAGGCAAAACCCGACATCCTCTGGGTGGGCACGGGCGAGCGTGCGAATCGGCAAATGCAGATCGGCGCGCCGACGAAACTCGTCGCCGAACTCGCCGCCAAGCGGAACCACTGATGCTCCGCTTGCCTCTGTACGCTCGCGTTCTCATCGGCGTGGCCCTCGGAACCTTCTGCGGCCTGGCCTTTGGCGAGGGCACGATCCTCTTCGGCCTCACCAACAAGCACCTGGGCGACGCGGGCCTTCTGGTGATTCGCCTCCTGCGGGCCATGGCCGTGCCCCTGATCTTCTTCGCGGTGGTCGACGCTTTCGTCCGGACGGAGATCTCCGGCAAACAGGGATTGAAGCTGGTGGCCATCTGCGCCTTCAACGTAAGCGTCGCCTTTCTGATCGGCATGACCCTGATCAACACTTTCCGGCCGGGCGAGGCCTGGAAGGATCGGCTGGCGGACATCGAAGCGACTGCCGGAGGCCCCGCGCGAAAGGCGCCTGAAGGGCTGAGCCTCGATCCCATGAAGAACTTGAGCGGGTACGTACCCGCCAATCTCGTGGACCCCTTCCAGAAAGACAACGGCAACGTCATCAGCGTGGTCTTCCTGGCCATCATGATCGGTGTCTCCATGCGCCGCCTGATCGCGCGGCAGGGACGCGACTCTTCGGTGGCGCGCCTGGCCGACCTGGCGGAGGGCGGCTTCGACACCCTGGTGACGATTCTGGGCATGATCGTCGAGGCCATTCCTTTCGCGGTCTTCGGCGTATTGGCTCAGGTTATCGGGCGGGACGGAACCAAGGTGTTCGGCGAGTTGAGCGTCTACGTGGTCGCCATGGTGTCGGGCCTCTCCCTTCACGCGCTCGGGTACTACACCCTTGCCGCCTGGCTGATCGGGCGACGCGCGCCCAGGGTGTATTTCGGCGAAGGCGCCCCGGCCATCTTCGCCGGGATGTCGATGAATTCGTCGCTCGCGACCGTCCCCCTGACCCTGGAGAGCCTGAAGCGAATGAAGATCTCGGACGCCTCGGCGCGACTCTCCGCCTGCGTGGGCACGAATCTCAACAACGATGGGATCGTCCTTTATGACGCCATGGCCGCCCTGTTCCTGTCTCAGGCGCTTGGCTACGACCTGACCTTCTCGCAGCAGGCGGTGGTGGCTCTGGCTTCCCTGATGGCGGGGATCGGGATCTCCGGAGTTCCCGACGCCGGACTCATCGTCCTGCCTCTGGTCCTTTCGACCGTCGGTTTGCCGGAAGCGGTGATCGTCGGCGTCATCCCTGTCCTCTTCTCCGTCGATTGGCTGATCGGGCGCGTTCGCTCAGGAGTGAACGTCATGAGCGACATGCTGGTGGCGATCCTTCTCGACCGTTCTCCCGCGGAGCCGAGCGCTTCCGGCGGCGCCGAGCGCGCAGCGTGACGGAGGCGCCTCCGGCTTCAGGGACCGCCGAGCGTTCTGATTCAGGTCTCGGATTGAGGGTGGCGGAGCTCCTGTTCGTGGCCGCCATGGCCATGGGTGCGGTGTGCTGGTTCACGGCCGCGCGGGTTCCCTCCGGCACGGGCGTCCTGGCTGGAGGGGTGGCCCTGGTCTGTGCCGTCTGGATCGCCCGTGATTCCAGCGGCCTCGGTTTTTCGCTCAAACCGCGCGCGGACACGCTTGCGGTGTGCGCGGCCGCCACCGCACTGAGGCTTCCTGCGCTCTTAGCCCCTGCAGGGTTCGTCGGGGCCGATGGCTCCTTGCAGGCCTTTCTCGCCCTCGGCCTGCTCCATGGCCTGAGGCCCGCGCCCATTTTCCTGAGCGGTTCGAGCTATGAAGGCTCGTTGAAGGCGCACCTCGCCGCATCGCTTGGGGCGATCGTGGGTTACGACGACATCGCCCGCCTGCTCGTCGTGGCGAGTCTGCTCCTTTGGTTCGTGTTCATCGCCTCGACGATGGCGCTGGCCCGCAGGATCGCCGGTCCCGGCGCAGGTGTCGTCGCCGGAGGGTTCGTGGCGCTCTCGCCCCGATTCGCGACGGTGTTCTCGGTCAGCAACGCCGGTCCCTACGCGGACGCGCTCGGGCTCGGCACTCTGGCCCTGGCCTGGACCGCTCGCTTGCTCGATAACGGCTCCGGCCCCACGCGCCGGGAGTACTTCGGCGTGGGCGCCCTGCTCGGCGTGGCCTTCTGGCAGCAGCCCATCGTCATCTCCTACGCGGCGGTCGCGATCGGCGCTCTGCTGCTCGACGCGTTGTGGAACCGCCGCATCGCCTTCCTGGCCATTGCCCCCGGACTCTTCCTCGGACGGCTGCCGGCCACACTGCACGATCTCAGCACGGGCGGGGCGGCGACCGGGGTGATGACGAACTACGCTCGCGGCGCCTTTGGAGGGCTCTCCCTTTCGGATCAGATCGTGGGGACTCTGACCTGGGCCTTCCCGGTCGTCTTCGCCGGCCTTTCCGGCGATACCGCGCTGTCGGATGTTGCGCGTGGTCTCATCGGGGCGTTGTGTGTGGCCCTGGTGGTGTGGTTCGCCGCCTCCCACGCGGCCGGTCTGCTCAAGGGTCTCGGGGTGCTTCGGATCGGTCCGGCCCTCTGGCCCCTTGCCCATTTTGGCGCGGCCCTGGCCCTGGTGTGGCTGGTGGCGAGCGATGGTCAATACACGCGTCCGCGTTACTTCCTTCCCCTCATCGGGGCCTTCGCGATCATGCTGGGGGCGGGCGTCGCTCGCCTGCTGTCGATATCTCGAGCCCTCGGCGTCATCCTGGCGGTTTTGGTCCTCGGATGGAACGTGGCCTCCAACATCCCCAGGATGCGCGAGGGCATCGCAGCCGATCGGGAACTTCGCGCTCTCGCCGAGTCAATCGAAGGGCGAGGTCTCAAGACCGGCTACGCCGACTTCCTTATCGCCGGACCCATCAGCATGGTTACGAATGAGCGCGTCACCGTGGTTGGACTTCTTGGGCCCACGAATGGCGAACATCTCTCCCGGCAGATCGACCTGGTCGCTGGGCAGGGTCCTGACTTTTTCCTGACCCGGCCCGAGGAGGAGGCCCAGCTCGCCCACAGATTCGAGACGCTCGGGGTGACCTTCGAGACCCATGGCGCCAGCTTGCGGATCTTCTGCAAATTCTCCCGACGGGTTTCAATCGAAGAGGTGATGGGCTTCCGCGATGGGACTGAGTAGTCAGGCCGCGAGGTTCGTCAACGCCGCGATGCCGCGTTTCATGGAGACGTAGAAGACGATGAGACTGAGGGAAAGCGCCGAGGCGATCCCCACCGCCATGGCGACTTGCCGCGTCCCCGGAACGGGTCGGTTGTTGAAGTCGTAGAAGAGGAAGATGGACGTGGGCCAGGCGAGCAGGGCGATCTCGATGCAGATGAACGCCACCGCGGTCACCATGTAGACCACGCCGCCGTACGAGCCGGCGATCTGATTCACGTTTTCCGCCCCGAAACGCGGGTATTGCGCGCCCAGGCCCGCCGCGAGGCCCACCAGGGCCAGCGACATGAACACCACCGCGACCGCGGTCAGGACCTTCAAGAAGGGATGCACGCCCAGCATCTGGTTCGCCACCACGGTGAGGAAGGTCGCGAAGAAGACGATGGGCGCGAATCCGGTGACGAACTTCGACCACAGGAACGAACTCATCGACACCGGCGAACTGCGCAGGATCCAGAAGGACGTGCTCTCCATCGATACCGCCGGGAAGACGAAACGCACCGCGATGGACGAAAGCACAAATGACGCCATGGCCAGATTCACAAAGGCATAGGTGTTCCGCACCACCCGGCCCATGTACGGGATACGGTCGAGGTCGAGGACGCTGAAGTTGTACAGATAGACCGCGACCAACGCCAGCAGCAACAGCAGCTGCGACCACTGGGTTGAGTCGCGCATGAAGATCTTCACGTCTTTCAGGAAGAGGCTCCTCGACGGGGGCGAAAGGGGCAGCCAGCCGGCCAGGGTGTCGATGAAGGCGAGCTTCGAAAAACGCGCTTTGCGCGCCTCCTGCGACTTGCTGAAGCCTTCGAAGTACAAAGCGCCGTAGGCCATGCGCGCGATGAGAGTGGAGGCGAGGGCGGTGGTCCAAAGCGCCAGCAGGTAGAGCCAGCCGGTGCGATTCAGCAGGGGGGCGAAGGTGGCTTCGCCGGCCCAGAAGGACGGCAGCAGCGGCGTGATGGGCGATTGCAGGGTGGCGAAGAAGGCGGTGATGTCGGGAAGGGAACGCACCGAGAGCAATCGCTCGGGCCGAATGAAGCGAAGGAGCATCACGATGGCGACCGCGAACAGAAGTCCGGTCAGCATGAGGATGTCGCGCGCGCGCTTGGCCGGGAAGACGTTCACCAGCATCAGGGTGACCACGCAGCCGAACGCCACCGGAATGACCACGAAAGGAGCGAGGACCACAGGGACGGTGAGGTAATAAGACGTGGGCGCGCAACGCGCGAGGCCGACGCCTAGAAGAACCGGGGTCAGGAAGGCCACCACCATCCAGGAAGACTGAACCAGTGTTCTCGAATAGCGCGAGTAGAAGAGGTGGGTCTGAGAGATGGGCGCCGCCAGCAGGAGCCTCAGGTCCTCGGAGAGAAAGAAGGTGGAGAGCGACGTGACGAGGGCCGAGAAAGCTAGGAATGAGAGGAAGGTCAGGAAGAGCCAGGAGAGGCCGAGTCGCAGGAGGTATTCGCCGAGTTCCTCGTAGTCGGCGAGTTGCCAGGCGAGCCAGAACGAGACCGCGAAAAGAGTGAACGCCACTCCGATGGCGATGCTGCCGAAGACCACGGTCCTTATGGTGTCGCCCTTCTCCCGCCGCTTCGCCCGGTTGGCCGCTCCCAGGAAGGTGGGGAGGAGCAGGAAAGGGAAACCCCGCTTCATTCCGGGCAGCGCGGTTTCAACCATGGCGGGGGATTCTATGTGCGCCGCCTGGTCCGGCATGGGCGGCCTGCAAAGTAACCAGTGCCAGAGCGGCCCATTTCAGGCACTTTCCCGTCACCGCGAGGACCCCGACGCATGCATGGGACGAAGCAGTCTCGGCAGGACGGCGAGATCGCTTCAGGCC
>JAENWE010000386.1 GCA_016650185.1 Vicinamibacteria bacterium
CCTCACCGGCGTCGAGCGCGTCGAAGTGGTGAAAGGCGCCGGGTCCGCGATCTATGGGTCGGATGCCATGGGCGGCGTCATCAACTTCATCACCGGCAAGGCCAAGAACCTGGGCTTCAAGAACACCCTGAGCCTGAGCGGCGGCACCTACAAGGACTACCGCGGCGACGACAACCTCAGCTATCGCGCGGAGCGGGGCGGCTTCGCCGTCAATGGCGGCTATCGCACGTACGATGGTTTCGACCTGGAACCGGTGGTTTGCATGGTGGCCACGGAGAACCCCGCGACCTGCGCGCGGAGGCCGCCGAACCCTCAAACCATCGGTCAGCCGGAGAGCCAGTGGCAGACGTTCGGGGCGAATGGAGACTATCGAGCGTCGAACAAAGTCTCGCTGCGCCTGATCGGGGACTACTCGAACCGCGACATGGACAAGTACTTCTTCTCCGGTGCTACTCAGCTCTCGACCACGGTCTACAACTCTCAGCGCGGGCTTCAGCGCTACACCTTGACCCCGGAGGTCGATTTCACTCCGGGCAAGGACACCGCGATCAATGTCGGCTACACCTACGGTCGCTACAACCGCGACGAAACCCAACTGTATTCCAACCGGCCCGCGAATCCGGTGGTCGTCGTTCCTCGCTGGACCGAGTCGAACGACGAGATCAAGGCTCGCCTGGTGCAGGTCTGGCGCGCGTCCGGCCGGGAGAATCCCTTCCAGATCGGAGCCGAGCACCGCAAGGAACAGCTCTCTCGGTCCGGCCTGACCGGATGCGTGACCGGGCAGGCCTGCCTGAAAGACCGTGACCTCAACGTGGTGTGGGCTCAGCAGGAGTTGAACCTGACCGACGAATTGAAAGTCACGGCCGGTTTTCGCTATGACGATTCGAGCGACTACGGCACCCAGACGAGCCCCAAGGTCGCCGCGGTCTATTCCCTTCCAAAGAACCATCGCCTGCGCGCGAGCTACGGCAAGGGCTTCCGAGCTCCCTACTTCGGCGAACTGTTCCTGGTGAGCTTCGGCTTCCAGGGCAACCCCCTCTTGAAGCCCGAGAAATCGGAGACCATCACGGGCGGCTGGGCCTTCACCGGTTTGAGGGTCGAGGGCTCGGTCGACGTGTTCAAGGCCAAGATCACCAACGGCGTAGTGTTCGCCCAGTTGAACCCGAGCCTTTTCACCTACGACAACGTTGCCAAATTCAACTCCTTGGGGACGAACATCAACCTCGCCTTCAATCTCCCTCGCGGCTTCAGCCCCTCCGTCTCCTACACCTACAACAAGCGTGAGGACGATCAGAAGGTCGAAATCGGCGGTTTCCCGAAGCATTCCGCCTTCGTCAAACTGCTTTGGTCCAATCCCCGCCTGGGAGTCCGGGCGAACTTTCGCGCGAACATGAACGGCAAGGTGCCGGCGTCCATCGGAGCCACCAGCTATACCCCGAAGTACAACCTCTGGTATGCCCAAGCAAGCAAGAAGATCACTTCGAAGGGCCAATATGCCTTTAACATCTATACCCAGATGAACAACATCTTCGACAAGAAAAACATCTACAACGTGGATCTACAGGGCAATCCGCGCACCAGCGAGGTTCTCCCGGTTTGGAACGCGCCCCGGACATATCTGGCGGGCATCACCATCGACATGGACTGGACGCGCTAAATCACACGAGGTCTGTCAATGAAGCGTCTCCTTCTCGGACTGGCGGTAGCCTGCCCGCTCGCGGCCTACGCCCAGGAACCCTCGAACCTCCCGATCGGGGACCCCCTGCGGAAAGACAAAACCGTCGAGTTGGTTCTCGACGGGATCAACGACGCCGCCACCGGCGACCTGATAACGCCGAAGGACCTCGCCGCGCGCCTCGCGGGGGTGCGCCTGGTCTTCGTAGGTGAGAGTCACACCTCGATCGAATACCACAACGTCCAGCGACGACTGATCGAGGAGTTAACTGCCGCGGGCCGGAAGGTCTTCGTGGGCCTGGAAATGTATCCCTACACCGAGCAGGCGTGGCTCGACAAGTGGTCGAGCGGCGAGCTGAGCGAGGACGCCTTCTTGAAGGACTCGCGCTGGTACAAGAACTGGGGCTATCACTGGCTCTACTACCGGGACATCTTCACCTTCTCCCGAGATCACAAGATCCGCATGTTCGGGGTCAATACCCCCCGCGAGGTCGTGGCCGCGGTTCGAAAGAAAGGTTTCGCGAACCTGACGCCTGAGGAAGCCGCCCGCATCCTGAGCAAGATCGACACCGACAGCGCCGAACACAAGCGTCTGTTCAAGGCCTATTTCTCGCCCGAGGACTCGCTCCACACCACGGGCATGACCGATGAGCAGTTCAACGCCATGTATAACGCCCAGGCGACGTGGGACGCCACCATGGGCTACAACGCCGTGCAGGCTCTTCAGAAGTTCGGCGACAAGGACACCATCATGGTGGTCCTCATCGGATCCGGCCACGTGGCCTATGGCCTCGGGGCCGAGCGTCAGGCCAAACTCTGGTTCGATGGAAACATCGCCTCGGTCATCCCCATGGCCACCGCCAATGACAAGGGCGAGAAGCCGGTCGTTCGGGCCTCCTACGCCAACTTCATCTGGGGCGTGGCCCCCGAAAAGGCCTCTCTCTTCCCCACCCTCGGCTTTTCCACGGGCCAGAAAAAGGACGACGCGTACCCCATCATCGCGGTGCAGCCCGATTCGATCGCGGCCAAGGCCGGTTTCAAGGTCGGTGACATCCTCGTCTCGATGGACGGCGTGGCCCTGACCGAGAGCGAGACAACCAATCGCCTCATGTCCGAGAAGCGTTGGGGCGATGCCGCGGAATTCAAGGTCAAGCGCGGCGACGAAGAGGTCACGCTGAAGGCGTACTTCCGCCGAACTCTCTAAGGAATCACCGAGCCGTACCTCCGTTTCAGGAAGGTCAGAATCCGACATGCGCGCCACTTCCCTTCTCACCGCGGCGCTCGTCGCCGCCCCTGTCTTCGCACCGGCCCAGACGCCCGCCGCTCCATCGAAGCTCGTGCGCCATACCATGAGCGTGAGCGTCGATCCGAAGACGCATCGGCTCAAGGTCACGGACGAGATCGCCATGCCGCAGGGCGCCCGGCCAGAGTTCCTGCTGAACGGGAACTTGCGCCTGACCAACTCCACCCCCCCGTTGCACGAAGTGCCCCTCGGTGAGACCGAGGCGTTCTTCGGTATCAACGCGGGCGAAGCGGGCGCGGGCGGCCTCACCCTGAAGCGTTATCGCGCGGAAGGGACACCGGCGGTGGTCAAGATCTCCTACGAGGGCGCCTTCGACTTC
>JAENWE010000387.1 GCA_016650185.1 Vicinamibacteria bacterium
ACGGCCATGGCCCGCAGGAGGCGAATCACCAGAAGGCCCGCGTCGCCCAGGTGCTTGTTGGTGAGGCCGAAGAGGATCGCGCCCTCGCCAAAGGCCAGGCCGCAGAAGGTTCCGAGGGCCACGCCGATGAGAACGCGAGCATACAGAGGCAAGCGGGGCATCAGTGGTTCCGCTTGGCGGCGAGTTCGGCGACGAGTTTCGTCAGCGCGCCAATCTGCATTTGCCGATTCGCACGCTCGCCCGTGCCCACCCAGAGGATGTCGGGTTTTGCCTGGAAGATCGAGATCGTCCCCACCGCGTGGACGGCTTCGTTCTCGAAGACGGGCGCCCAGGTGATGCCGTTGTCCCTGGTCGCCCACACTCCGCCCGTGGCGGTCGCGGCATAGATCTGGATCGGATCCTTCTCCACGACCGCGATGTCGACGGCGCGGCCGCTCATGTTCGCCGGGCCAATGGTCCGAAGCTTCAAGGCCGCGAATTCCGACGGCTGCGCCGACGCCATCGGAGCCGCGGTAAGGACCAACATCAGGGAGAGGAGATTCAACCGTTTCATGGCCGCAGACTGTACCGCAGGTCCTGAGGGCCCCCGTTATTGCGAAGGACCCGTCTTGTTTTCGTGGACTGAAGCAATCTCGCGGCCCCGCCGAGATCGCTTCAGTCCATGGAAGAACTCCGGGTCCTTCGCGATGACGGTGGTGGGTTTCTCCCCAAAGTCACGGACGTAGTCCGTGCCGGGCTCGCAGTGACGGGAAAGGTCCGAAGTGGGCCATTCTGGCAAGGGCTTCTCTGGCGCCTTGGGACGGGAGATGGTCCTCGCGACCCGGGATTAGACCGCGTGGGCTTCCCCGCCTTGAACATGACGCGCCAGCATGCCGCAGGCCGCGTGGATGTCGGGGCCGCCGGAGTAGCGGCGGACGAAGGGAATTCCGTTCGCGGAAAGGGCGTTCAGGAACTGACCCCGCTCTTCATCGCCGGCGCGGACAAAGCGTCCGGTGGGATCGTTCACATCGATGACCGAAACCCGCACACGTTCACCCTTGAACAGCCGACCCAGTTCGCGGGCTTCGTCCGCCCCGGTGTTGACGCCGGACATGAGAACCCAGGCGAGATTGATGACGTTGCGCTGCCGTTTCGAGAGACGCTTCATGGAATCAGCCAATGCATCCACCGGCCATTTGCTCGCGACGGGAAGCAGCAACTCGCGCTTCTCTGGAAATGCTGAGGTGAGCGACAGGATCAGACGATAGGGGCGTCCCTCGTCGACATACCGGTCCATCATGGGGAGCAAGCCGACCGTGGAGATGGTAATGCGGTCGCTGCCGATGCGTCCTCCGCACGGATGTCGAAGCACATCGGCCGCGGTCATGACGTTCTCGTAGTTCTGGAAGGGTTCGCCCTGGCCCTGGAACACGACTCCGGTGACCGGGCGTTCGGGCGATTCACTGCGGACACGCAAGACCTGGTCGACGATCTCCCACGGTTCGAGGTTGCGCTCGAAGCCCATGCGGCCGGTCTCGCAGAACGCGCACCGGAGGGCGCAGCCGGCCTGTGAGGAGACGCAGACCGACCAGCGTGGCTGCTCCAAGGGAATCCGAACCGTTTCGAACACGCGTCCGTCGCCCGCGCGGAACAGGTACTTCACGAACGGATCGACGGAACTTCGCCTTCGGTCCATGACCTCGAGCTGGTCGAGGCGAGCGGACGCCATCAGGGCTTCAGCTTTGGTCTTCTTGAGGCCGGGGATGTCGCGCAGATCGTCCCGATAGTGGTGGACCAATCGGGTGATGACCCGACGCGCCTGCGGCATGGTGAAGCCGATTTCCGGAAAGCGCGCCACCAGGGCCTCGGGAGTGAGGCCTCTGAGGTGGACCGAAGCTCTTGACGCGGCCCGTTCGTTCACGGGCGGACGATATCAGCGAGCCCCAGCGCTCACTGCCGAGTCCAGGGAGGGAGGGTTTCCGATCGGCCTTTGGGGGATATCACCGACCGTCGTCCCACCGGATGGCCACGGAAACGGTACCCGCTCATGCGCCGGCCTCGATGCGGACCGCACGTCTGAGGGGCTACCACCGCCCCTCGTCCCACGGGATCGCGACGGAATGAGCTCGCGGTGACGCGCCGAACTCGATGCGGACCGCGCCTTCGAAACGACTAAGAGGTCGGCGGCTCTGACCGCGACGCCGGCCACCAGCAGGATATGGATGGCGCCCCCGAAAGAGAAGTCGGCGAGGAGGGCAACGGCCCAGACGATAAGCAGCGACATGGCGATGATTTCGAGCATTGTGGTCTTTTCCGGCGGCCGGGGGACGGACGTCGCCACCTCTATTCTGCGCCTGTTCGCTTCGACAAGTATGTGCGGTTCCGAACCACGGGGGCATCCGCCGGAGATTTCGGCCCAAACAGGCCTGATTTGACGCCGGACGGCGTTTCGGATCTACTGAGCGAACCTCGGGCGGATTCTCCAAAAAACCCCAAATCCGGCCTCGCGGCCCTTCGCCGATCATCCTCGGAGCTTCAAAAAATCATGCGCGGATTCCGCAGCCTCTTGACCCTGAGCCTCGTCGCTCTTCTTCTCCCCATCGCCTCGAATGGTCTCGCCCAGGAGCGTGGCGACAACCTCAAGCCCGCCCCCAACCGCCGATCGGATGAAGGCAAGGGTCCGTTCAAGACCATGGTCATCCGCGGCGGGATGCTCATCGATGGCACCGGTGGTCCGCCCCGCGGCCCCGTCGACATCGTCATCGAAGGCAACCGCATCAAGGCGGTGCGCGGCGCGGGCACGCCCGGCCTGCCCTTAGAGGCCGACCGCGAGCCGAAAAAGGCCGACTTCGAAGTCGACGCCACCTCCATGTACATCCTGCCTGGCTTCGTGGACGTGCACGTTCACGCCGGCAACAAGCCCAAGAATGAAGAGGCCGAGTACGCGTACAAGCTGTGGCTCGCCCACGGCGTCACCACGGTGCGCGGCGTGCCCCTCACCGACCAGGCCCTGTCCGTCAAGGAAAAGGAGCGAAGCGCAAGGAACGAAATCGTGGCCCCGCGCATCTTCAACTATCAGCGCATGGGTCAGGGTTGGGACAAGCCCGCGCCCAACACGCCGGAAGCGGCTCGCGAGTATGTCCGCTGGGCCGCCGAGAACAGCATCGACGGACTGAAGCTCGGGTCCCACCGGCCCGAGATCATGGCCGCGCTGCTCGATGAGGCGAAGAAGCTCGGGCTCGGCTCCACCGCCCATCTCGATCAGGGCGGAGTCGCGCAAATGAGCGCGATCAAGGCCGCGCGCCTCGGCCTCGGCACGGTCACCCACTTCTATGGCCACTTCGAGTCCCTTCTGAAGGACTTCGTGGTTCAGCCCTATCCGGTAGGCCAGAACAGTAGCGACGAATACATGCGCTTCGGCCAGGTGGCGCGTCTGTGGGACAAGATCCACCCTCCGGGCAGCCCGGAGTGGAAGGCGTATCTCGAAGAGCACCTGAAGCTCGGCACGACCTTCGACCCCACCCTCACTATCTACTCGGCCGGACGCGACCTCATGAAATTCCGCTACGCCCCCTGGCACGACAAGTACACCCTGCCCTCGCTGATGGACTTCTACCAGCCGTCACGGACGAATCACGGCGCCTACTGGTACGACTGGACCACCGAAGACGAAGTGGCGTGGCGCAATTTCTACCAGGTGTGGTTCCGCTTGATGAACGACTACAAGAAGATGGGCGGCCGCGTGACCACCGGCTCCGACTCGGGCTTCATCTATCAGACCTACGGTTGGGGTTACGTGAACGAATTGGAGATGCTGCAGGAGGCGGGCTTCCATCCGCTGGAGGTGATCCAGTCCGCCACCATGAACGGCGCCTTGACCTTGTCGGAGCCCAGGAAGAAGCCGATTGAGTTCGGCGTGATCCGAGCGGGGATGCTGGCCGATCTGGTGATCGCTCCGGAGAATCCGCTCCAGAACTTCAAGACCCTTTACGGCAACGGAGCCTTGTACCTTAACGAAAAGACGGGCAAGGAGGACTGGAAGGGGGGCGTGAAGTACACGATCAAGGACGGCATCGTCTACGACGCCAAGATGTTGCTGGCCGACGTGGCCGCGATGGTAGCGAAGCAGAAGAAGGAGCGGGCTCAGAAGTAGAGCGCGACCAGACCACGTGGGGGCTTGTGTCCCGGCGCACATTCCCACCCTCGAGGGCCAATCCGCCGGGTGCTGCTGCTACGTAGCGGCTACATGACTCGCACTCTTCGGCGGATCGGCCTGCTTCTCGGTCTCGGGGCGACGTCCGCCGCCCTTTCGGCTTCCGCGGCTCAAGCGACAGACGCCATCAAGTGGCGCGGGTGGACCGACTCCCTCTTCGCCGATGCGAAGCGTGAGAATCGTCTCGTGATTCTGGACCTCGAGGCGGTCTGGTGTCATTGGTGTCATGTGATGGACGAAACCACTTACGCGGATGCGGAGGTGGCGGCCCTCGTGGCCAAGAGCTATCTCGCGGTGAAGGTGGATCAGGACAGCCGACCCGATCTCTCCAACCGTTTTGAAGACTACGGCTGGCCCGCCACCATTTTGTTCGACTCCGACGGGCGCGAGCTCGCGAAGCTCTCCGGCTACATTCCCAAGGAACGGATGCGTATTCTGCTCCAGGCCTTCATCGACGATCCGACGCCCGGGCCCTCGGTCACGAGCGAACGCCGGTCCCCGGTGGTCCTGGGCGAAAGCGTGTTGTCCGATGCGCGACGAGCTGAGCTCGCGAAGGATCACATCGAGAACTACGACTTCGAACAGGGCAGTTGGGGCACCGTCCACAAGTTTCTTCAAGGCGATCCGATCGAATGGACCCCGGAACTGGCGCTTGCCGGAGACGCGCAGGCGAAGAAGATGGCGATTCAGACCCTGAACGCTCAACTCAGCCTGGTCGATCCGGTCTGGGGCGGCGTCTATCAGTATTCGCACGGCGGCGTCTGGGAGAACCCCCATTTCGAGAAGATCATGGTGGTGCAGGCCACGAATCTTCGGATCTATGCCATGGCCTTCGCGCAGTTTCAGGATCCGAAGTACCGCGCCGCCGCGGTGTCCGTGCGTCACTACCTGAAGACCTTCCTCGCCTCACCGCAGGGCGCCTTCTTCACGAGCCAGGACGCGGATCAGAAGCAGGGCGAGCA
>JAENWE010000388.1 GCA_016650185.1 Vicinamibacteria bacterium
AATCCGCCCCCGTGACTCTTCATTCCTCGGTTCTCCTCGTTTCGCGCTGGTGGTGGCGGAGCTTCGTGAGCGCCGAGGGAGGAGCTATCGACTGATGTCTTGCTGATCCAGAAAACAAGGATCTCCAAGAGCCCCCGAAGCGCAGTGCGCCGGGGGCTTTTTGTTTGTCCCTTTCTCCCCTTTCTCCCTTCCCTGACCCGCCTATGAATCTGACACCCCTCCTCAGCAAGCTCGTCGATCAGTCCCTTTCCGAAGCGGATGCGCGCGAGGCCGCCCTCGCCTTGATGACTGGCGATGTCTCGCCGGCGCAGGTCGGCGGCTTATTGATGGCGCTTCGCGTGCGGGGCGAAAGCGCCCCGGAGATTCTCGGCTTCGCCCGCGCCCTGCGCGAAAGAGCGACCGCCTTCCCGCTCGCCGCGGACGACCTCGTCGATACTTGCGGCACGGGAGGTGATGGCCTCGCCACACTCAATGTCTCCACTCTGGCCGGCATCGTGGCGGCCGCGGCCGGAGCCCGAGTGGCGAAGCACGGAAATCGCGCGGTCTCCTCCCGCTGTGGAAGCGCCGACCTCCTGGAGGCGCTCGGGGTGAAGATCGACGGGTTGCCCGCCACGACGGCACGGTGTATCGAGGCCACCGGCTTCGGTTTCATGTTTGCCCCGCTCTACCACCAGACTCTGCGCCATGTCGCGCCGATTCGGCGTGATCTCGGATTCAGGTCGATCTTCAATCTGGTCGGGCCGCTCGCCAATCCGGCCCGGGTGCGCCGACAGGTGGTGGGTGTTCCCACCGCGGCTTACCTCAGGCCGGTGGCCGAGGCTTTGCTCTCACTGGGCGCTGAGCATGCCCTGGTGGTTCACGGGTCTGACGGCAGCGACGAAATCACGCTATGCGGTCCCACCGCGGTGATGGAGGTGCGACCGCAGGGAATTGAGGAACGGACCATCCACCCTGAGGATGCGGGACTCTCACCCTGTCGCCCGGGCGATCTGGTGGGCGGCGACGCCGCCGTCAACGTCGACATCACGAACCGGATCCTGGACGGTAACCGCGGGCCGAGTCATGACGTCGTGGTCCTGAACGCCGCCGCCGCACTGATGGTCTCGGGGCAGGTCGCCACCCTTCGCGAGGGAGCGGAGATGGCGAGAGAGGCGTTGCTCTCGGGCCGCGCGCGGGCGGTTCTCAACCGACTTATAGAACTCTCCGCGGAGGCCGCATGATGTTTCTGGATGAGGTCCTGCGGACCAAGGCGGTCGAGATCGCGGCCCTGCGCCTGGCTCCGCCCGCACCAATGCCCGTTGGACGGCCCGGATTCCGCGAGGCTCTGGCAGGCCCAGGGCTGTCGGTCATAGCTGAGATCAAGAGGCGCTCTCCTTCGAAGGGAGCTCTGGCTCCAGGTCTCGATGCCGGGAAGACGGCTCGCGCCTACGCCGAGGGAGGGGCGGCCGCGATCTCTTGCCTGACCGATGCCACCTATTTCGGGGCACGACCAGATGACCTTCCCCTGGCCGCCGCCTCGGCCCTACCGGTGCTTCGCAAGGATTTCCTGATCGATGAGATCCAGATCGATGAGAGCGTCGCGATGGGAGCTTCCGCCGTCCTTCTGATCGTGCGGATTTTGGAGCCGGCCCGGCTGGCGACTCTCCTGAGTCATGCGGCCTCGCGCGGCCTCGACGCTCTGGTCGAAGTTCACGATGAAGAGGAGATCGATACCGCTTTGCGCGCCGGCGCGTCCATCATCGGTGTGAACAACCGCGATCTGGATACGCTTCTGGTCGATCCCGGCCGAGCCTTGGGCCTCCGCCCGCGTATTCCCAAGGGCGTTTTGAGCGTGGCGGAGAGCGGGGTGAAGACCCGTGACCAGGTAGAAGCGATAGCAGACGCAGGCTTCGACGCTGTTCTCATCGGGGAAACCCTGGCTACGAGTCCCGATCCCGCGGCGACGCTCCAGAGCCTCCTCGGCCTCGTCGATGGAGGCTCGCGATGACTTGGATCAAGGTCTGCGGCATCACCTCCGTCGCGGACGCGGCGGCGGCGATCCAGGCCGGGGTCTCGGCGATCGGCCTGGTGTTCGCGACGTCGCCTCGGCAGGTCACCACCGAAAGGGCCCGGGAGATTGCTGATTTCGCCAGAGGCCGGGCGGAGATCGTGGGCGTCTTCAAGGGCACGGCTCAAGTGGATGCGATCCACTCTGCCATTTCTTTCGACCGAATTCAGGTGCATGGAGACGGGCCGTTGACCTGCGCCGCTCCCTTGATCCGCGTGGTGAAACCGGATGAGCTCGACCAGGAGGTCGCGGCCAGCGAAGGCGGGATCACACTGATCGACGGCAGTGAAGGGCGCGGGATCGCCTTCGATTGGTCCAGGGTCCGGTCCAGGGCAGGGCGTTTCGTGATCGCCGGGGGTCTTGAGCCTGAGAACGTGGGCGAGGCGATCACTACGGCTCGCCCTTTCGGCGTGGATGTGTCATCCGGTGTCGAAAGCAGCCCCGGTCGCAAAGACCCGGCCAGGATCGTTCGTTTCGTCGAAGCGGTGAGGAGGGCAGATGCAGACCACAGGTAAACTTGGATTCTTTGGCGCCTACGGAGGCCGCTTCGTTCCCGAGACGCTGTCTTTCGCCCTCGATGAACTCGCGAACGGCTATGACGCGGCCAGAGTGGATCCCGCCTTTCAGAAACGGCTGCAGGATCTCCTCGCCAACTACGTAGGTCGGCAAACGCCCCTCTTCTTCGCCGAACGACTAACCGCGCACGCGGGCGGCGGGCGGATTTTTCTCAAGCGTGAGGACCTCAATCACACGGGCGCTCACAAGATCAACAATGCCATCGGCCAGGCCCTGCTCGCGCAGAGTCTTGGGAAAGAACGGATCATCGCGGAGACGGGCGCGGGGCAGCACGGCGTCGCCACCGCCACCGTCTGCGCCTTGCTCGGCTTGCCCTGTCGCGTCTTCATGGGCGAGGTGGATGTCCTTCGCCAGCGGCCGAACGTCCAGCGCATGACCCTCCTCGGCGCCGAAGTCATCCCCGTCAATTCCGGCAGTCGAACCCTGAAGGACGCAATCAACGCGGCCATGCGGCAATGGGTGAGCGATGTCCGCGACACTCACTATCTAGTCGGGTCGGTGGTGGGGCCCGATCCCTTCCCCCGAATGGTCCGTGACTTCCAGTCGGTCATCGGGCGCGAGACGCGCGCCCAATGCCTCGACCGTTTCGGCCGGCTTCCCGACCTGGTCGTCGCCTGCGTGGGCGGGGGGTCGAACGCCATGGGCATGTTTCATCCGCTGCTCGACGACAACGTCGCTCTGGTGGGAGTGGAAGCAGCAGGGCACGGCCTCGAAACGTCGCGGCATGCGGCCACCTTGACCAAGGGTCGCCCCGGCGTCCTTCACGGCGCCCGCACCCTTCTGCTTCAAGACGAAGATGGACAGATTCAGGAGGCCCACAGCGTGTCCGCCGGACTCGACTACCCGGGTGTGGGACCCGAGCACGCTCATCTGCGCGACACCGGTCGCGTGCGCTACGAAACCGTCACCGACGCCGAGGCGCTCGAAGCCTTCGGTCTTCTCGCCCGGCTCGAGGGCATCGTGCCCGCGCTTGAATCGGCGCACGCGATCGCCTTCGCGGTTCAGGCCGGCGCCCGGCTCACCTCGGACCAGATTCTGGTCGTCAATCTCTCGGGCCGCGGCGACAAAGACCTCGACCACGTCCTGGGCGGGGCCAAGGAGCCGAAGTCATGAGTCTCGCCGGCATCTTCGAAACCACCAGGTCTCGCAACGAGATCGCCCTCATCCCCTACGTCACCGCCGGATATCCCACCCTCGAGGCCTCGCTCGACTTCGTGCAGGCGGCCGCCGATGCGGGCGCCGACGCGGTCGAGATCGGCCTGCCTTTTTCCGACCCGGTCGCCGACGGGCCCACCATTCAATTCGCCTCGCACCGGGCGATCGAAGCCGGCTTTCGGACCCGGCCCTTCCTCGAGGCGCTCGCGACGCGCCGGCGACCCTGCCCGATCATCGTCATGACGTATCTCAATCCACTCCTCGCCCTCGGACCAAACGCCTTTTCGATGCTGGCTACTGCCGGCATCTCCGCGGTGGTGGTGCCGGACCTGCCCGAGGAGGAATCGGCGCCCTTCACCGCCGACGCTGCTCGCTTTGGCATCGATTGTGTCCTCCTGGTAGCGCCGACGAGTTCTCGGGAAAGGCTCCGTCGGATCGGATCG
>JAENWE010000389.1 GCA_016650185.1 Vicinamibacteria bacterium
GCCGAATTGGAGAAGCCCCGCCCCGCCGACGCCCACCAGCTTGCCGAAGAGAAGGTTGCGGGGCGTGGTGGAGGAAACGATGACTTCCACCACTCGGTTCGTCTTTTCTTCGATCACCCCGGTCATGACCACCTGACCCCACATCAGGGTGCCGACGTAGATCATCATGACCAGGATCAAAGAGAGGAAGAATGAGATGCCCTTGTCCTCCTGGTCCCCCTTGTCGCTGACCCGCAAGCGCTTCAGGTCGAGGGGCTGGGTGAGCGCGGCGATCCGAGAGGGATCTATTCCCTCCGCTCCGATGCGTTTCGCAAACATGACTTTCTCGATGGCCCGGTCAACCGCGCGGATACCCGCGAAATCGGTGACGCTCTTCGAGTAGTACTCGGCCTTGGACTCCGAAAGAACATCCTTGGGCAAGACGATGTACACATCCAGCGTCCCCTTGAGCACGGCCTGTCTGGCCGCCTCCCGTTGAGCGGCGGGATCCGCTCCCTGCGGGGCCTTGATCTCGAATTTCGTGGCGCTGGTGTCTCGAGAGCGCCCGCCCATAAGTTCTCCGCTGGACGCGGCCAGGTTGACATCCCCGCCACGCAAGCTCTCCTCCACCAGATCCCTGAGCGAACCCTCGACATCGATGACCGTGATCGATACCGACTTCGCGAGCCTGCTCGCCATCATGGCCGGCACGATCATGATCAAGGCCATGAACAAGGGGCCCAGGATGGTGCCGATGACGAAGGCTTTGGTACGAACGCGCTCCAGAAACTCGCGTTTGGCAATCACCAGAATGTCGCTCATGCGGACGCCTCCGTGACCCGTTCGATGAAGATGTCGTGCAGAGAGGGCTCAACCACTTCAAATTTCGTTATCTTCAATTTCTCGCTCGCGGCCCTCAAGAGCGCCTGCGGGTCGGCGTCCGGGCTGAGCTTCAACTCCGCATACCGGCCGAGATCGTTCACCGACACCACGCCGGGCAGCGCCTTGAGAAACGACCCGTCTCCCTCAAAGGCCAGAATCAGGGTGTTCTTTCCGTAGCTCGCCTTGATCTCGGAAACCCGGCCGTCCAGAACCTTCTCGCCCTTGTTGATGAGGACCACCCGGTCGCACATCTGCTCGACCGTGGCCATCTGGTGCGAACTCACGATGAGGGTCTTGCCCGCGCGCGACAGCTCCAGCATGGCGTCGCGCATCACGTTCGTGCCCACCGGATCAAGGCCGGTCGTCGGCTCGTCGAGAATCAGGATTTCCGGGTCGTGCAAAAGAGTCTGGATGAACTGCACTTTCTGCTGCATACCCTTGGACAACTCGTTGGCCTTCTTCTTCCGCCATTCGCCCAAGCCCATCTTCTCAAGCCAGGGACCCATTCGCCGCCGCGACTCCGCGGGCTTGATTCCCTTGAGCTCGGCCATGAAGACCAGAAGCTCCTCCACCACCATCTTCTGGTAGAGGCCGCGTTCCTCGGGCATGTAGCCGATCCGGTTCCGCAGAGGCTTGTCGGCCTTCCCGCCCAGAATCAGAACCTCCCCTGTGTCCGGGCCGATGATGTCCATGGCCATGCGGATCGTGGTGGTTTTGCCCGCGCCGTTGGGCCCGAGCAGGCCGAAGACGGACCCCTTCGGCACCTCGAGGTCGAGCCCCTTGACCGCGACGTGGCCTTGATAGGCTTTGCGAACGTTGATCAACTGGAGAGCGTGTGTCATTCGTTTGGTTGGATCCTGGCCCAACTATAGAACGGGCGGGAAGGGGATTTGTTCCCCCCTTCCTTCCACGACGTTCCGCAGTTCAATCCCGCACCGGGACACGAGCTCCGGGAGAAACCTGGTACGGGCGCCTAAAATGGCTCTCACCCTATGAGCTCCCACGCCATTCGTGTCCGCTTCGCCCCCTCTCCCACCGGCTATCTGCACGTGGGGGGTGGCCGCACCGCTCTTTTCAACTGGTTGTATGTGAAGAAGTACGGCGGCGCCTTCGTTCTCCGGATTGAGGACACCGACAAGGAGCGCTCGACCGAAGACAACACGCGGAGCATCCTTGAAGGCCTCAAATGGCTCGGTCTCGATTGGGACGAAGGCCCATACCTGCAGAGTGACGGAGTCGAGCATCACAAGCGGGTGGCGCGTGAACTCCTCGCCCAGGGGAAAGCCTATCGGTCTTTTGCCACCGCGGCTGATCTCGAGGCCCAGCGCAAACAAGCTGACAGTGAGAAACGACCCTGGCAACGGGACGCGCCGTCGCGGGCGCTGTCGACCGACGAATCCAACGCACGTGCGGCCAAAGGCGAGCCGTTCACGATTCGCTTTCTGGTTCCAGGGGGCGAGGGCGCCACGGTCTTTGAAGACGGTGTCTATGGCACTCAGGAGCGCAAGCACAAAGACACCGAAGACTTTGCTCTCCTCCGTCCCGATGGCTCGCCCCTTTATAACTTCGTGGTGGTCTGCGACGACATCCACATGAGGATCTCGCACGTGATTCGCGGTCAGGATCACCTCTCCAACACGCACAAGCAGATCCTCCTCTACGAGGCTCTCAACCAAAGGCCGCCGGTGTTCGCGCATCTTCCGTTGATCAACGCTCCGGA
>JAENWE010000390.1 GCA_016650185.1 Vicinamibacteria bacterium
ATTGCTCATCACCGTGGCCACTACCGTCGACTTCTTGAGAAGCCCGGTCTCCGCCAGTTCCAGAGCGCACATGGCGAGAACCGAGTCGCCGTCAACCACCTGACCGCGCTCGTCAACAAGGATCACCCGGTCCGCGTCGCCGTCGAAGGCAATTCCCATCTGGGCCGATGAACTCACGACCTCGGCGCGAGTCTTGTCCGGATGAAGCGCTCCACAGCCTTCATTGATGTTGACTCCGTCCGGCTGCACACCGATGGATCGAACCGTTGCCCCCAATTCGGAGAAGACCGCCGGGGCCACGCGATAGGCCGCACCGTGGGCGGCATCGATCACGAGGCGCAGGCCATCGAGCGCAATGTTTCGGGGGAACGTGTTCTTGGCGAAAGCCACATAGCGGCCGCGGGCGTCGTCCACCTTGAAGGCCTGGCCGATCCCGGGCCCGGTTTTCCTGGAGGCGAGTGGAATTCGTCCGCTCACGATTCCCTCGATCTGGGCCTCCAGGTCGTCCGCGAGCTTGAATCCGTCCCGCCCGAAGATCTTGATTCCATTGTCCTGGAAGGGATTGTGGCTGGCGCTGATCACGATCCCGAGATCGGCTCGCATGCTGGTGGTGAGGTGAGCGACGGCCGGGGTGGGTATGGGCCCTGAAAGCAACACATCGCCACCCATGGAGCAGATGCCCGAGGCGAGCGCGGTTTCGATCATGTACCCCGACAGGCGGGTGTCCTTGCCGATCAGGATGCGAGGACTGTGTTTGATGCCGCGCTGAGCCACCACGACCGCGGCCTGGCCGATTCTGAGCGCTATCTCCGGAGTCATGGGGTCCAGATTCGCGACGCCCCTCACCCCGTCGGTCCCGAACAGATGATCTCCCCCGGTTCCGGAGCGCGTCTTTCTGGCCATGGTCGTTCGCTTCCTCGTGGTTCTGATTCGACTCGGTGGGATCATGCGGCCGAACCGCGGTGTCGTGTCGCCACCGCGCGACGTCTCTTCATCTGGGCGCGAAGGGCCTCGGTCAGTTCCTTCGGTTCGGCCAGCCGGGTCATCGTTCCCGCCGACACGAGGCTGATGCCTCCCGTCTCTTCCGAGACGACCAGGGCGATCGCGTCCGTGTCTTCGGTCACGCCGATGGCCGCTCGATGCCGGCTCCCGAGTGTTCGAGAGAGCTCCGGATTGACGGTAAGAGGCAGAAAGCAGGCGGCGGCGGAGAGTCGATCGGCCTGAACCACGACCGCGCCGTCATGCAGGGGCGACCCGGGGGTGAAGATGTTGCAGAGCAGGTCATAGGTGACCACCGCGTCAAGGCGCACTCCGGTTTCCGCGAATGATTTGAGGCCCATGTCGCGTTCGAACACAATCAGAGCGCCCGTCTTCGCTGAAGCCAGCGACTGGGCGGCGAGCACAATCTCATCCAGCACATCATCGGTCGATGCGGGGCCGGTCCGGCTGAAAAGCACGCGGCCGATGGAGGCCAGGAGCTTCCGAATTTCGGCCTGGAAGACCACGATGCCGGCGAACGCGACATAGGGCAGGACATTTCGAAGCAGAAGGGTGAGAAGCCGAAGCTCGAGCAGGGTGGCGGTGAGGAAGAGAGCAACCACCCCCAGGGCTCCCAGCACGATGTGGGTGGCCTGGGTGCCGCGGACGAACTTCAGAAGCTGAAAAACGAGGAAAGAGACGATGACGACATCCAGAACATCGCTGAATGTGGTCTCCTGGAGGACTCCTTTGAGTGATTCGAACATAGGACCGCTCGGCTGTGCTTCAACTGAGACACGCGTCTCGCAATCCTGCCTGAGAAACCTCTCTTGGGCCTACGAAAGCTTGGGCTCCGGCAGAGGTCCGAGGAACGGCGCCACGACCTCCGGCTTCTCCACCGGCGGGTCGGCCACCACCGCGGGCGGCGCCTGCGGGGGATGAATGGGCGGGAGGTTCATTTTCTCGCCGCGCACGATCTGCAAGACCTGCAAGCCATCGAGAGACTCGTGCTCCAGAAGCGCTTCCGCGATGATCGTCAGTTCGTTCATCTTCTCCTTGAGGAGTGTCGTCCCCCGTTCAAACTGCTGGGTCACGATGCGACGGACCTCTTCATCGATCTGAATGGCCGTGGCCTCCGAATAATCCTGCTGCCGGCCGAACTCCTTGCCCAGGAAGATCGCTTCATCCTTCTTTCCGTAGGCCAGAGGGCCCAGAGCGCTCATGCCCCACTCGCAGACCATACGGCGCGCCATTTCAGTCGCCTGCTCGATGTCGTTCGAGGCGCCCGTGCTGATGGCCTTGAACGCCAGATCCTCGGCGATGCGCCCGCCCATGCATACCGCGATCCGGTCTTCGAGCTGTTCCTTCGTCCAGTTGTGCTTCTCTTCGGTGGGCAGCTGCTGGGTCAGGCCGAGCGCCAGCCCCCGGGGGATGATCGTGACCTTGTGGACCGGATCGGCATGAGGCAGGATCGCGGCCAGGAGGGCATGGCCCCCCTCGTGGTACGCCGTGACCTTTTTCTCCGCGTCGGTGATGATCAGGCTCTTGCGCTCGGCGCCCATCATGACTTTGTCCTTGCTGGACTCGAACTCGGCCATGTTCACGACCTTCTGACCCCGCCGGGCGGCCAGCAGGGCCGCCTCGTTGACCAGACTCGCGAGGTCGGCTCCGGAGAAACCGGGGGTCGCCTTGGCCAGGGTCACCACGTCGACATCCGTGCCCACGGGAATCTTGCGGAGATGAACGTGCAAGATGCCCTCGCGCCCTCGGACATCGGGCCGGGAGACAACCACGCGCCGGTCGAAACGACCCGGGCGGAGCAGCGCGGGGTCGAGCACATCGGGACGGTTGGTCGCGGCCACCAGGATGACGCCTTCGGTGCCCTCGAACCCGTCCATTTCGACGAGAAGCTGGTTGAGAGTCTGTTCCCGCTCGTCATGACCTCCACCTAGGCCCGCGCCTCGATGGCGGCCGACCGCGTCGATTTCGTCGATGAAGATGATGCAAGGCGCGCTCTTCTTGCCCTGCTCGAAGAGATCGCGCACCCGGGACGCGCCCACGCCGACGAACATTTCCACGAAGTCCGATCCGGAGATCGAAAAGAACGGGACGTTGGCCTCGCCCGCGATCGCGCGGGCGAGCAGGGTCTTGCCCGTGCCCGGAGCGCCCATCAGCAACACGCCCTTGGGAATCCGGCCGCCGAGCTTCTGGAACTTTTGAGGCTCTTTCAGGAACTCGATGATTTCCTGCAGCTCTTCTTTCGCCTCCTCGACGCCCGCGACATCCTTGAACGTGATCTTCTTCTGCTGGGACGCGAGGAGCCGAGCCTTCGACTTGCCGAAGGACATGGCCTTGTTGCCGCCGGCCTGCATCTGCCGCATGAAGAAGATCCAGATGCCCAGCAGAATGGCATAGGGAGCAAAGGTGATCAGGATGGTGGTGAAGGTGGGCGCTTGATCATTGACGACCGAAACCTGCACCTTCTTGTCCAGGAGCGAGTCGAGGGGTTTGTCGTAGCCGTAGGGGACGATGGTTTTGAAGGCGTCGCCCGAGGTGCGCTTTCCCCGGATCTCGTTTCCGTTGACCGTAACCTCCTTGATGCTCCCGGCTTCCACCTGGGTCATGAAGTCGGAGAAATTGATGGGAGCGTCCTTCTTCTGCAGGCTCGAGAAATTCCAGGCCGCCAGCATCAGAACGAAGAGGGACGCCCATAAAAGTGCGGTCTTAAAGGTCGAGTTCAAAGCATTTCCCCTGTGTACTTGAGGTGGTACGGAGTTCGGCTGGGCAATTGTTCACTTCAGAACCCGTCATGAAGCGGGTCTTTCCAGTATCCCCACATAGGGGAGCCCACGATAATAGTCGGAATGGTCGAGTCCATATCCAACCAGAAAGCGCTCGTCGTGATCCGCCTCGATCCGAAACGCCGACCATTCCGGGATCAACTGAGTCTTTCTGGGCGCTGTTCGATCGATCAAAACCGCGAAGCGCAGGCTTTTAGGCCCGCGGGCGGTCAAATGGTCCCGCACATAGGCCAGGGTGACGCCGGTGTCGACCACGTCGTCCACGATGAGGACGTTCTGGCCCTCTACCGGAACGGCGGTGCCGTAAAGAACCTCGATCGACGTGGGCCCTCCGCGACTGGCGGACGCGTGGATCACACGGAGGGTGTAGCTGCGAAACGGGATCGGTATGGCGCGCATCAGATCGGCCATGAAAACCAGGCTGTTTTTCAACAAGCCCACGATGATCAACTCCTCGCCATCATAGGTCGACCCGATCTGTCGGCCAATCGCCTCAACTCGGACAGAGATTTCTTCGGCGGTAAAGAGCGGCGTCGGAGGAGGGGTGAGTTTCATGGCTGCCACTAGGACAAGGTGCAAGACTATGACAGGAAAGGCTTTTCTCTGGAATGCCCGGGTCGGGTCTGATCCTTGGCGGTGAGGATGAGGCGGCCCCGACTGATCGTGGCAAGACGCGATCCGGGCAAAGGCAGTGTCGCCCCTCCACGCCCGTCATGGACCAGGCCAAAGAGCCCTTCCACGTGGACGAACGAGACTGACCTCAGGCCCCCAAATCGACGCAGGGCCTCTCTGAGCGCGGTCTTGCCCAGGCCTTCTGGCGCGGACTTCAGGACCTTGACCTCGTAGGCTGCCCCCTCCACCGCCGAAGCGACCGCCCGGTCGAGGAGCTGCGCCGCGACTTCGCGAAGTGCGGCGTGCTCTTCGGCCAGAGTTCGGGCGGTGCGACCAAGGGCCTCCGCGATATTCGGATTGAACCTTTTTTCGATCAGGGGAAGAAGCTCATGCCGTACCCGGTTGCGGATGAAAGTGGTGTCGGTGTTGGTGGGATCGGAGCGATAGGGAAGTCGAGAGGCGTTGAGGTGGGCCAGCACGGCATCGCGGCGGGTATCGAGGAGCGGCCTGAGGAGTTCGCCGTCCCACGCCTTCATGGCCGACAATCCCAAGGCGCCACTGCCTCGGACCAGGCGCATGAGGACGGTTTCGGCTTGATCGTCAAGAGTGTGCCCAAGGACGATGGCACTCGCGTTTTCCTCTCGGGCCACCCGCCGTAGAAACGAATACCGGGTCAAACGCGCCGCCTCCTCGACCCCTCCCTCGTGGAGGGCCTTGGCCGAGGGACTCATACGGCCGGAACGCAGTCGGACCTTCAGGTTGTCGCATAGTTCCTCGCAGAACTGGGCGTCGGCCAGGGAGTCGCGTCTCAGAGCGTGGTCCAGGTGGGCGGCCACCACCGCTAGCCCGGCCTTCCTCGCGGCGCGTAGAAGGGCGTCCAGCAGAGCGACGGAATCAGGTCCGCCGGACAGCGCGGCGAGCACGACCACCCCGGGCCGCAACAAGCCTACAGAGTCCAGACTGCGTCGGACGGCGGAGACCAGAGGTGGGGTCGGCATGGTATTCGCAGCAAGCCAACCTTACGCGCCTTTTGCGCCCCCCGATGCGGAGAAGTGGTGGCGGTGCAGGGACTTGAACCCCGGACACTGCGGATATGAGCCGCATGCTCTAACCAGCTGAGCTACACCGCCGTTCGTCAGTGCTTCCAGC
>JAENWE010000391.1 GCA_016650185.1 Vicinamibacteria bacterium
GGTCTCGATATTGGATGGCGGATTCGCAAACGTCAGGCGGAGACCCGACCGAAGGGCCTGCGCTACTCACCCATCGCGGATCGTCTGTGTGAGCAGGGCCGGTTCGGGCAGAAGACGGGCGCCGGCTGGTATCGATACGGGAAAGGGAATCGGGCGCCCTTGCCGGATCCCGAAGTCGATGCGCTCGTGCAGTCGGTCAGCGCCGAGCTTGGCTTCGATCGACGCCAGATCCTGGATGAGGAGATCGTCGAGCGGTGTTTCGGCGCTCTCGTGAACGAAGGCGCCCTCATTCTGGAGGAAGGCATCGCCGAACGCGCGGCCGACATCGATGTCATTTGGATCCACGGCTACGGCTTTCCCCGCCATCGCGGCGGACCCATGCACTGGGCGGATGACTTCGGCTTGGCGAAGATCGCCGCCGTGGTGGATCGGATGAACGCCGATCAGGGTGACCTGGTTCGGCCGTCGGAGTTGCTCAGGCAACTGGCCCGCGACCGCCGCGGTTTTGGGGAGCCGATCCAGCCGCAGCCCTGCTAAAGGGCCCGAGCCCCGCTGCAAAGAAACCCGTTCGAATGCGCCCCATTTCAGGCACTTTCCCGTCACTGCTAGGACCCCGACGGAATGCGCGGGACGAAGCAGTCCCGGCAGGACGGCGAGATCGCTTCAGGCCACGCAGGACGAGGGGGCCTTCGCGATGCCGGTCGGGGTTTCTTCCGGTCGGTCGTTTCCGCCTTGCGTCGCCGGCCTTGGCCGTTTACTCTATTCCCGAGGTCATTGAAGCTCACCGCGACAATGGTCCTCGGCCGCTCAACGGATTTTCACGGATGGTCAACTTGGGTCCTGGAGGACTTGTCATGGATTGCCGACGAAACACCAGGCGACGGGTCAGCGTCGCGCAGTTTTTAGGAGTGATGACCTTGCTGGCCGCGCCGGTCATGGCGCAGCCGCGCTGGGGGCGACCGGTCCTGCCACGGGAGGGCGCCTGCTTTTACCGTGACACGAACTTTCGCGGCGAGTATTTCTGCGCGAGCACCGGCGAAGAGATCTCGGTGGTGCCGGCCCGCATGAACGAGGAGATTGCCTCCATCCGGACGTTTGGAAGCGCTGAGGTGACGGTTTTCGAGAATGGACGGTTCAAGGGTCGCTCCGAGCGATTCGATGGCGATGTCCGGGACCTGCAATCCGAGGGCTGGGACGACCGGCTTTCCTCGCTGCGAGTGATGAAACGGAATTCGGGCGATCGGGGCAACGGTTCAAGGAGCGGGCGAGGCGATTCAGCGAGAGGCGGCGGTCGCTCCAGCGAAGATCCCGTCCGCATCGTCCGTCGCGCCTACCAGGACATCCTCGATCGTGAGCCCGACGCGGCCGGCCTGCGCCTGTACCGCAGCCGCATCATCGACGATGACTGGTCCGAGCAGGACGTGCGGGAGGCGTTGCGAAAAAGCCCTGAATTCCGCGAAAAGAGCACGATGACTCCGCAGAAGGCGCAGGAGATTGTGCGTCGCGCCTACCTTGCCATTTTGGAGCGCGAACCTGACGCGGGGAGCAAGGGCTTTGTCGACAACGTCCTCCGCAAGAAGTGGACCCAGGAGGATGTCGAACGCGAGTTGCGAAACAGCGCAGAGTACCGCGACAAGAAGCGCTGACCCCTCTGGGGCGGACGGCAGCGCCGCCCCTTGGAGAGTCCCGTGGGAGCCAAGGTCGAACAGGTCGCCCGGGCGGGGTGAGGCGTCTTTTGTCTCGACCTTATGATGGGGGCCGTCGCCCCGCCCCGCGTTTTCCTGGAGACACTAATGACCCGACGACCGCTCGCCCTTCTTGCCGTGATCTGCGCCGGCGTGGCGCTCGCTGAAACGCCGGCGGCCCCGATGGCCGCGCAGTCGGCCGCGAAGAAAGCCGCCGCGGGCAAGGCAGGCGCGATGCCCGCCGCCGAGGCCCCCAAGAAGCCTGTGCTCGCCAGTCAGACCTTCAGCGGAATAAGCGCCCGGCTCATCGGACCGGCCGTCACCTCCGGCCGCGTGATGACCTTGGCCGTTCATCCGGACAACCCCGGCATCATCTACGTAGGCACGGCTTCGGGCGGGGTCTGGAAAACCACGAACGGCGGCGCCTCGTGGCAGCCCATCTTCGACAAGGAAGGCTCCTTCTCGATCGGCTGGATCACGCTCGACCCCAAGAATCCCAACGTGGTCTGGGTGGGCACCGGCGAGCGCAACTCGCAGCGCTCGGTCGCCTATGGCGACGGCATCTACAAATCGGAGGACGGAGGAAAGTCCTGGAAGAACCTGGGCCTCAAGAACTCCGAGCACATTGGGCGCGTGGTGGTGAATCCGGAGAACACGGACATCGTCTACGTGGCGGCGCAAGGACCGCTCTGGACGCCGGGCGGCGATCGGGGGCTCTACAAGACGACGGACGGAGGCAAGACCTGGGAGCAGGTCCTCAAGATCTCAGAAAACACCGGGGTAAGCGATGTGGTCATGGACCCCCGGAATCCCGATGTGCTCATCGCATCCGCGTACCAGCGGCGACGGACGTTCTTCACTCTGATCGACGGCGGACCAGAGTCGGCCATTCACCGCTCCACCGACGGTGGCAAGACGTGGACCAAGGTGAACACTGGTCTGCCCAGCGAGGATCTCGGCCGCATCGGCCTCACCATCGCGAAGAGCAAACCCGACGTCCTGTACGCGAACGTCGAGGCTGCGAACCGCAAGGGCGGGATCTATCGCAGTTCGAACAATGGCGTCACCTGGGAGAAGCGGACCGACTACAACCATGGTTCGATGTACTGGGGCGAAGTCTTCGCGGACGAAAACGATCCCGATCGGGTCTATCTGCCGGACGTGATCTTCCAGGTTTCGGACGATGGCGCCAAGACATTCCATCCGCTCGGCCAGCGCTACATGCATGTCGACAACCACATCATCTGGGTCGATCCGCGAAACCCGAATCATCTACTGGTGGGAAACGACGGTGGGCTCTATCGCAGCTACGACCGGGGCGCCACCTGGATCTTCTTCGAGAACCTGCCTCTGGCCCAGTACTACGACGTGGATGTCGACGACGTTCAGCCCTTCTACAACGTCTACGGCGGTCTTCAGGACAACAATTCACTCGGCGGTCCGTCCCGCACCCGTTCCGATCATGGCATCCTGAACGAAGACTGGTTCGTGACCCACGGCGGCGACGGCTTCGTCTCGCGCATCGATCCCACCGATCCGAACATCATTTACGCCGAGCTTCAGCACGGGGTGATCGTCCGCTTCGACAAGAGGACGGGCGAGCGGCAGGGGATTCAGCCCAAGGAGGAGAAGGGCGAGGCGCCCTCCCGCTGGAACTGGGATTCGCCCTTCATCATTTCGCCGCACTCGCATTCACGCCTCTACATGGGCTCGCAGCGCCTCTATCGCAGCGACGACCGCGGCTCCTCGTGGAAGGCTCTTTCCGGCGATCTCACCCGGCAGATCGACCGCAACCAGATCCCGGTGATGGGAAAGGTGTGGGGGCCGGACGCGGTGGCCAAGAACACCTCCACGGCGCTGTATGGAAATCTGAGCGCCATCGCAGAATCACCCCTGAAGGAAGGCCTTCTTTATGTGGGCGCCGATGACGGCCTGGTGCAGGTGAGCGAGGACGGGGGGGGCAACTGGCGGAAGATCGAGTCCTTCGCCGGCGTGCCCAAGGACGCCTACGTCGCCCGGATTCGGGCGTCGCAGCACGATGCAAACACCGCGTACATCGCCCTCGAGAATCATCAAAACGGCGACTTCCTTCCTTATCTCTTCAAGACCGCCGACGCGGGCCGAACCTGGACGTCGATCACCGGCGATCTGCCCAAGCGCGGGTCCACCTACGCCATCGCCGAGGATCACCTCGATCCGAAACTGCTCTTCGCCGGCACCGAGTTCGCGGCCTATTTCAGCAAGGATGGCGGCGAGCACTGGCTCAAGATTTCCGGGGTTCCCACGATCGCGGTGCGCGACATCGTCACTCAGAAGCGCCACGACGACCTGGTTCTCGGGACCTTCGGTCGCGGCGTCTACATCGTTGACGACTACAGCCCCCTTCGCACCACCACGCTTGACATGACCTCGAAGCCCGCGACCTTGGTGGGCGCGCGCGACGCCATGCTCTACGTGCCGACGCAGCGTTACGGCGGAAGGGGCAAGGCCTTCCAGGGCGAGATGCTCTACGCTGCCGACAATCCCCCCTATGGCGCGGTGATCACGTATCACCTCAAGGACGGGCCGAAGACGCTCAAGGAGAAGCGGGTCGACGCCGAGAAAGCCGCGGAGAAAGCGGGAGAGCCGATCGAATACCCGACCTTCGACGCGTTGCGCGCCGAAACTGATGAGGAGGCGCCGGCCATTCTGCTGACCGTTGCCGACGAGTCGGGCACGCCGGTGCGCACGATCACCGGCCCCGTCACCGCCGGGTTCCATCGCGTGGCCTGGGATCTGCGCTATCCGCTGCATACGCTGCCGCGAGCGCCCCGCCCAGGGGACGACGATGACGATTTCTTCGGCGGGCAGAGCGGACCGTATGCGATCCCGGGTGCTTACAGCGTCAGCATGGCCCAGAGAGTCCTGGGAGTGGTGACCCCGCTCGGCGGTCCGGTCACCTTCAAGGTGACTCTCGATCCTTTCGGTTCGCTCACTCTCGCCGATCACCAGGCTCGCGGCGAATTCCAGGGCGTGTACCAGTCGCTTCGCCGTTCGGTGGCGGGAGCGCTGGAAGTGGCTAATGCCACGAACACGCGGCTGGATCAGTTGAGGCGGGCCCTCGACGCGACGCCTTTGGCGCCGCGCTCCCTCCATGACGCCGTCCGCGCCGCGGACAGCCGGCTCAATCTCATCCTGATCGCCCTGCGCGGAGACACCGCGACCTCCCGGCGCAGTGAAGCCACGCCCGACTCGATCAGCGATCGGGTGAACGGCATCGGTTTTGAGCAGTCGCGGACGCTCGCGCCCGCCACCTTCACCCACCGCCATCAGGTCGCGATCGCGAAATCTCTCTTCGCCGAGGAATTGGCGAAACTGAAGACCCTGGTCGAAACGGAAATCCCGGCCCTCGAGCGAGACGCCGAGGCGGCAGGAGCGCCGTGGACGGTGGGTCGCGTGCCGACTCTTCGCGAGCCCTGAACCGGAGCGCCCTGGTCACCGGGGGCCGTGCCTGCTCTCAGGACCGAATAACATCGACTCCGTGAGCCAGGCGAAAAGACCCAGAACCGGAGAGATCACGCGGCCGCGGCCGGACACCGGCACCGCCCGAATCGTCCGGCCGAACTACCTGCTGCCGGGGACCGAATCTGTTCGCAAGGAGCCCTCGCTTTGGAGCAGGCTCTTCGCGTTTCTCAAGAACACGTGGGGCGGCCGGCTGATGTTGGCGGCCGTGCTTTGTGGCGTCGCCGAGGCAGCACTCACCATCAGCATTCCTCTGCCCTGGAGAACCACGCTCATCGTTCTCCTCCTCATCTACGGTCGGACGCTTCCCGGTCGCGTTGTCCGTGCGCTGTTGTACCGGGTGAGGGCGAAGCTGCTGATGGCGTACGTTCTCACCGCTCTTGTGCCCCTTGTGCTGGGCGTTCTCTTCATTCTGGTCTCGTGGATGATCCTCTTCATGGCCTTTTCGACCCGCCTGGTCACCAACGAGTTCGACCGACGGGAGGCCACGCTGGGAGCGGTGGCTTCTACCGCCCTGAGTGTGGCTGAGTCGGGCACCGCGTCCAAGGCCGATCTCGATGCCGCCTTTGCCACGGCACTCACCCAGCATGCCGCTCCTGCCTGGACCGTGGTTCGCGGGGGAGTGGTGCTGGCGAGCCGCGGCGCTGCGCCGCACAAGTTCCCCTCCTGGATTGATGGCGACAGGTTCTCCGGTCTGGTGCGCGACGGCGAGACAAAGATGTTCCGCGCGGTGTCGCGACATGGGCAGTCGTTCGCGATCGTCGAGATCCCCTATGACTCGTCGCTGTTCGAAGCCCTCGAGAATGAGTCCGGAGTCGTGGTGAACGTCGACAATGCGCCCCGCGGCGCCGGTCGACCGCGGGTCCGGGTCAGTCGGCAGTCTTCCGGGTCGGCCCCGTTTGCGGCGACCCACGACCAGTTCGATTGGGAGACGGGCGCGCGCTCGTCGACCGTGATCCCGTTCAGCGTCAGTCCGCCGAGGCTTTACGCCTCGCTCACCCCGGGCAAGGAGCGCATCTCACAAGTCCTGCTGTTCGCCCTGGTCGCGGTCGCGGTTCTCTTCGCTTTCGTGTACCTCGTGGCCTTGCTGTTCGGCACCGCTCTGGTTCGATCGATCACGGGGTCGATCCATGCCCTCTCGGTGGGAACCCGAAAACTCCAGGTGGGCGACTTCTCGCACCGCATCATCGTCCGCAGCCAGGACCAGCTCGGCGATCTGGCCCGCTCGTTCAACTCCATGTCGCAGGGCATCGAGGATCTGCTCGAGCAGCAGGGCGAGAAAGAGAGGATGGAGGAAGACCTGCGGGTGGCGCGGAACATCCAGATGAGCCTTCTCCCTCAGGAGTATGTCGAGGTCGAAGGCCTGAAGATCGCCGCGGTCTGTCTTCCCGCGAACGAAATGGGCGGTGATTACTACGACCTGCTCCCTCTCTCGAATCACCGGCTGGGGGTCCTGATCGCCGATGTCTCGGGAAAGGGCACCTCGGCCGCTCTCTACATGGCCGAGCTCAAGGGCCTGATCCTCTCCCTGTCCCGAAACCATGACTCGCCCAAGGCCCTGCTGAGCGAACTCAACGAGATCCTGTCCCCGAATCTCGACCGGCGGTCGTTCGTGACCATGACCTACGCCATCATCGATTCGATGAAGCGGACGCTGAGGGTGGCCCGTGCCGGTCACAACCCGCTGATTCACTTCGACGGCCGCACCGGGCAGACCCGACTGCTGTCACCGCCCGGCCTGGCCCTTGGCTTCGACTCGGGCGAGAGGTTCAAAGCCGTCATTCAGGAGATCGAGCTGCCTCTGGTGCACGGCGATTCCTTCCTGTTCTTCACCGACGGGATCTCGGAGGCCATGAACGGCAGCGCTGAGCTCTTCGGCGAGGGTCGTCTTGCCTCCATTCTCAAGGACGCGAACGAGCTGTCGAGTGACGACCTCAAGGAGCGCATCCTGGATGAGGTGAGGATATTCGCCGCCGGCGAAAGCCCCCATGACGACATGACCCTGGTCATCGTCAAGGTCGTCTAGGTCAAGCCGGGCATCGAGGTCTATCAATGATCAGTCTGATTCTGGGAGCGGCCATGGTCCTGCAGTCCGCCGATACGATCTTCGTGAACGGGCGCGTGTACGTGCAGAAAGGCCGGTTCGAGACCGCCCTCGCGGTATCAGGCGACAAGGTGCTGGCGGTGGGCGACGACGCGACGGTTCGGGCCCTCGCCTCCAGCGCCACACGGGTGGTGGACCTCAAGGGCCGGCTTCTCACCCCGGGCTTCAACGACGCCCACGTCCACTTCCTCGACGGAGGCTTCGGTCTCCTCTCCGTCGACCTCCGCGACGCCGGGGACGAACGGGATTTCGCGGCGCGCCTCGGCCATCACGCCGCCGGCCTGCCGAAGGGCGCGTGGATCCTGAACGGCAACTGGGATCACGAACGCTGGCCGAGTCAGGCCCTGCCGACCAAGGCGTTGATCGATGACGTGACCAGGGACAATCCCGTCGCGGTGAACCGCCTGGACGGTCACATGATCCTGGCGAACTCCCTGGCTTTGCGCGCCGCGGGCATCGATCGGACCACCAAGGATCCCTTTGGCGGCACGATTGTGCGCGACGCTTCCGGCGAACTCACCGGCGTCTTGAAGGACAACGCCCAGGATCTGCTCTTCAAGGCGCTTCCAGAACCCTCCCGCGAGATGAATGTGCGGGCGGCCAGGGCCGCTTTGGCCCACGCGGCGTCGTTTGGCGTTACCAGTGTTCAGGACAATTCCGCCATCGACGCCCTGCCCACTTACCAGCAGATCCGCGCCGAAGGCGGACTTTCGGCCCGCATCAATGTGTGGCGGCCGGTGAGCGCCATGAAGTCGCTCAAGGACGCCGGAGTTCGCTCGGGGCTGGGTGACGACTGGATCCGTATTGGCGCCATCAAGATCCTCTCCGACGGTTCGATGGGTGCTGGCACCGCGGCGTTCTTTGAGCCCTACACCGATGACCCCACTACGAGCGGCTTGCTGCTGTACCCGGTTGAAGAACTCAATCGGCTGATCGACGAAGCCGATGCGGCGGGCTTCCAGCTCGCGGTTCACGCCATTGGGGATCGAGCCAACGCGCTCGTCCTCGACGCCTTCGAGCGGGCCGCTGCCGCGCGGCCCCGCGACGATCGCCGGTTCAGGATCGAGCACTCGCAGGTGGTGCGCCGCGCCGACCTCGGTCGCTATGCCAAGTTGCGGGTGGTCGCCTCGATTCAGCCCTCCCATTGCATCGATGACATGCGCTGGGCGCCGAAACGCATCGGCGCGGAACGCTGTCGAATGGCCTACAACTTCAAGTCCTTCCTCGACGCATCCATCCCGGTCGCATTCGGCACGGACTGGTTTGTAGAGCCGCTCGATCCGAGGCTCGGTCTGTATGCGGCGGTGACGAGGGAGGCGGTGGAAGGAGGTCCGCAGGGCGGTTTCTTCCCGGAAGAGCGGATTACGCTCGACCACGCGATTGATCTTTACACGCGCGGTTCGGCCTATGCGGAATTCGCGGATGACCGCAAGGGAACTCTGGAACCGGGGAAGCTCGCCGATCTCGTGATCTTCAATGACGACCTCTTCAAGGTGGAACCGAAGAAGATCCTGACCACCCCCGTGGATCTCACCATGGTGGGAGGACGCGTGGTGTTCGAGCGAACGCCGCAGCCCTGATCTTATGGCCCTTGACCCAAAGACCAGAGCCGCCATCGAGGGCGCGCTCGGATACGCCTTCAGGGATGAAGCCCTGGTTGAGCAGGCGCTCGCTCATCGAAGCCTTCTCTCCGAGCACCGGGCCAGGGCCTCCAATGAGCCGCTGGAATTCCTGGGCGATGCGGTCCTGGGCTTCCTGATCACCGAAATGCTGCATCATCGCGATCCGCTGGGCGCTGAAGGCGACAAGACCCGCATTCGCGCTCGGCTGGTCTCGACCCCGACCCTGGTGGGTATCGGGCGTTCGTTTGATATCGGTTCGCTGATCCGAATGACCGCGGGCGAGGAGAAGAACGACGGCCGCACACACGAGAAGGTGCAGGAGGACGCGGTGGAGGCCTTGATCGCGGCGGTGTATCTGGATGGCGGGATCGAAGCCGCGCGCGGCGTGGTCACCCGGCTGTTCCAGCCTCGCCTCGATGAGGGCTCGCTCGCCACGAAGGATGCAAAAGGCGCCTTGCAGGAATTCCTTCAGGCGCAAGGCCTGGATTTGCCGACCTACGAAGTGGAGTCGCTCGAAGGCCCACAGCATCGGCAGCGCCATCGAGTGCGATGCGTAGTGGGCGGGGAAGTCCTGGGCCGGGGTGAGGGGCCGTCACGGAAAAAGGCCGAGCTGGTCGCGGCGCACCAGGCCTGGGAGATTCTGAAGACCCGCGCCGCGACAGAGGGTTAGGCCATGCACCTGGCGATAGGGTGTCCATTTCTTGATCCTTGATCGAAATGATGACGATGCACAAATATGACTTTGTAACGCTCATAAAAAGTGCCTTGACATGTACCAAGTAGTCAGATATCGTTGGTGCCGTCGAACAGGAGACATCACCAAAAAATGGGAAAAGTAATAGGCATCGATCTCGGCACAACCAACTCTTGCGTGTCCGTCCTTGAGGGCGACGCGCCGGTAGTCATTGCCAACTCCGAGGGTGGGCGCACAACGCCATCCATCGTTGCGTTCACCAAGGACGGCGAGCGTCTCGTGGGCCAGGTCGCCAAGCGCCAGGCGGTCACGAACGCCGAAGCCACCATCTATTCGGTCAAGCGCTTCATGGGCCGTCGCCACGACGAAATCACCGATGAAGCCAAGCTCGTTCCCTACAAGGTGGTCGAGCAGGACGGCCTGGCGCGCGTCGAGATCCGCGGCAAGGTCTACTCGCCGCCGGAAATCTCGGCCATGATCCTGCAGAAGCTGAAGCAGGCCGCCGAAGACCATCTCGGGACCACCGTCGACAAGGCGGTCATCACCGTTCCCGCCTACTTCAACGACGCTCAGCGTCAAGCCACCAAGGATGCGGGCAAGATCGCCGGTCTCGAAGTCCTGCGCATCGTGAACGAGCCGACGGCCGCCGCACTCGCCTACGGTCTGGACAAGAAGAAGGACGAGACCATCGCGGTCTACGACTTTGGCGGCGGCACCTTCGACATCTCGATCCTGGAAGTGGGCGAGGGTGTGGTCGAAGTGAAGGCCACCAACGGCGACAGCCACCTGGGCGGCGACAACGTCGACCAGAAGATCATGGAATGGATCATCGCCGAGTTCAAGAAAGACGCCGGCATCGATCTCTCCAAGGACAAGATGGCCCTTCAGCGCCTGAAGGAAGAGGCGGAAAAGGCCAAGATCACCCTTTCCAGCGCGATCGAGACCGACATCAATCTGCCTTTCATCACCGCGGATGCCTCCGGCCCCAAGCACCTCTCCTTGAAACTCACTCGGGCCAAGATGGAGCAGCTCGTGGCTGATCTGATCGATCGCTCGATGGGCCCGGTGAAGCAGTGCATGAAGGACGCCGGTCTGGAGCCCTCCAAGATCGATGAAGTGGTTCTGGTTGGGGGCATGACCCGTATGCCTCTCATCCAAGCGAGGGTCAAGGAGTACTTCGGCAAGGAGCCGCACAAGGGCGTCAACCCCGACGAAGTGGTGGCCATCGGCGCCGCGATTCAGGCGGGCGTTTTGTCCGGCGACGTGAAAGA
>JAENWE010000392.1 GCA_016650185.1 Vicinamibacteria bacterium
CCCGTATCGATACCAGCCGGCGCCCGTCTTCTGCCCGAACCGGCCCTGCTCACACAGACGATCCGCGATGGGTGAGTAGCGCAGGCCCTTCGGTCGGGTCTCCGCCTGACGTTTGCGAATCCGCCATCCAATATCGAGACCGGCCAGATCGCCGATCTGAAACGGACCCATGGCCATGCCGAACTCGCGGAGGGCACGGTCGACCTGCTGGGGCAAAGCGCCTTCTTCAAGAAGGAAGTCCGCCTGACGGCGGTAGGCATAAAGCATGCGGTTTCCCACAAAACCATCGCAGACTCCGACCACCACCCCGATCTTGCCGATCCGTTTGACCACATCCAGGGAAGAAGCGAGGACACTCGCTGATACCGTGGCCGGACGAACCACCTCCACGAGCTTCATGATGTTGGCGGGCGAGAAGAAATGCAGACCCAGAACTCTGGACGGATCCTTGGTCTGCTCCGCGATCGCGTTGACATCGAGACTCGAAGTGTTCGTGGCAAAGATGGCCTTGTCGCTGCAGATCTCATCCAGCCTGCGGAAGACCTTGAGTTTCAGCTCCATCTCTTCGAACACCGCTTCGATCACCAGATCCACCTGGCTCAACGCGGCGTGGTCGGTGGCGCCCTGGATCAACCCGATGCGCTTGGTCGATTCATCTCCGCTGATCCTCCCTTTGACCCGGCTGTCCTCATACATGGTCCTGACCCTGGCGAGGCCGCGATCCACCGCTTCCTGGGTCTCATCCGTGACCACGACCGGCATTGAGGCGTTCGCGAAGGCCATGGCGATACCGCTGCCCATGGTGCCGAAACCCACGACGCCCACGCTGCGGATGGCGCGCAGGGTCTGGCCCTTTTTCAGCTCGCCGGCCTTCTGCGCTTCTCGCTCCGCGAAGAACACGTGACGCAGACCGCGCGACTCCGCGCCGCCCATGAGTTCGAGGAAGGCCTTGCGCTCGAGGGCAAGAGCCTCGGCGAAGGGCAGGCTGAGCGACCGCTTCACACAGTCGAAGGCGGCCTGGGGCGCCTTTCGTCCACGCGCCGTCCTGGCCAGATCCGCCTCAATACGAGCGAGAAGGTCGGCCGCGGGGGCCACGACGAAGAGGTCCCGGGTGCGACGCGGCTCGGTTCGAGAGACCTTGGCCGCGAAGGCGATGGCCCGCTCACGCACCGTCCGGGCCGGCACGGCTTCGTCCACCAATCCGAGTGGAGCCGCCTCCTCGGCGCCCAGACACCGGCCCTTGAGGATGAGGTCAAGGGCGGCTTCCACTCCCACCAGACGAGGCAACCGCGCGGTGCCGCCGGCGCCGGGAAGCAGCCCGAGAGTCACTTCGGGCAGGGTCATCTGGGCGCCCTCTTCGGCCAGGCGATAGTGACAGCCAAGCGCCAGTTCGAGAGCGCCCCCAGCCACCGTTCCGTGCAGCGCCGCCACCACCGGCTTCCGACCCGACTCGATCAGATCGATGACCTCCGGAAGGGTGGGATCGATGGTCGCCGGATCGGAGAACTCTTTGAGGTCAGCGCCCGCGCTGAAGTGCCTTCCCGCCCCGGCGATCACGATGGCGGTCACGGATGGGTCGGCCAAGGCGGCGCGGAGTCGATCCCGCAGCGCCTTCTTCACCGCCGCGCCCAGCGCGTTCACCGGAGGATGGTCGATGGTGAGGACCGCCACCTTCCCACGTCTCTCTAGATTCACGGTCATCCGCTCGTCGTCTCCTCAGTTTTGGAGTGGTCCCCAAGCACCGGTAGCCCATGGGTCATGCCTGTGAACTTACGCGACCGCGCGCGAGCTGGGCAAACGAGCCCTGAATCAAGGCGCTACACTTCGCAGATGATCCGAGCACTCGCGACCTTCACCATGGCCCTCCTGTCCATCACCCTTCTGCCCGGTATGGAGGCGGTTGAGGCGTGGGCGGCGGAGTCTCCCTCGGCCTCGCCGATCACATTACGTGCCGCGGCCGTCCTCGATGGCCGGGGCGGGGTCTTGCGGAACGCGCGCATCACCGTGGTCGGCTCCCGCATCACGAGGATCGAAGCGAACGCCTCCGGCCCCGCCACATACGATCTCGGCGGCGCCACCGTTCTCCCCGGTCTGATCGACGCGCACACCCATCTGGTCTGGTATTTCAACGCCAAGGGCCGGCTCCACACCAGCGCAGATGGCGACACGAAGACCGAAAGCATGCTGGCTGCGGCCGGGAACGCCTACACCACTCTCATGAGCGGAATCACCACCGTCCAGAGTCTGGGCTCGCCCGAAGACCGCGAGTTACGCGATGCCCTCAGCAGAGGCGTCATCCTGGGGCCTCGGCTGCTGACGTCTCTCTCAGCCCTCAGCGAACGTTCGGGCACGCCCGACGAGATCCGCGCTCTGGTTCGGGAGCGAAAGGCCGAAGGCGCCGACGTGATCAAGGTCTTCGCCTCCAAGAGCATCCGCGAGGGCGGCGCTCAGACCATGACCGACGCGCAGCTCCAGGCCGTCTGTTCGGAAGGACGAGCCCAGGGATTGCGAGTTCTGGTGCACGCTCACAGTGCTTTGGCGGTGCTCTCCGCCACGAACGCAGGATGCACGCAGATCGAACACGGTGTGTTCGCAACCGACGAAGTCCTGAAGGTGATGGCGGAGCGCGGGACGTATCACGACCCCCAGTGCGGCCTGATCTTTCGAAACTACCTTGAGAATCGAGAGAAGTACCTGGGGATCGGCAACTACAACGACGAGGGTTTCGCGTCCATGGAGAAGGCGATCCCAATGGCCCTGGACGGCTTCAAGCGCGCCCTGGCGACTCCGGGCCTGAAGATCGTTTGGGGCACGGACGCGGTGGCTGGCGCCCATGGCCGAAATGTGGAGGACCTGATCTGCCGGGTGAACGAAGGGGGTCAGGGGCCAATGGCCGCGATCATCTCCGCCACCTCGCTGAACGCGGAGGCCCTCGGCCTGAAGGGCCAGATCGGCGCGATCGCCGAGGGCTTGGAAGCCGACATCATCGCGGTGAACGGCGATCCCACCCGCGACATCACCGCCCTTCGCCAGGTGAGATTCGTGATGAAGGCGGGCCGGGTGGTGAAGAACGAGCAAGAGTAGGCGGGCGCTGTGCCGGCACGTCATATAATCTGCCGCTCGCGAGCATGCCCGCCGCGGCGTTCACAAGTTCGTGCCTGTAGCTCAATGGTAGAGCAGCGGCCTTTTAAGCCGTTGGTTGGGGGTTCGAGCCCCCCCGGGCGCA
>JAENWE010000393.1 GCA_016650185.1 Vicinamibacteria bacterium
GCTCACACAGATCTTCGTGGATACGGTGCAAGCGTTTTATGTCCGTCGAGCGGCGCTCGGCGGCAACGCCCGGGCGCGCCCCCGGGCGGCCGAAGTGCCCCCCCGACGTCGCCACGACCGCCCGCGGTCGTGGGAATTGACTGGCAAACCGCGCTTGTTTCACTTACTTTCCGAGTCCGGATACTCAAAAGGGTTCGCGATGGACGTCATCGCCAACATCCGCACCGACCTCGACGCATTCAGCGAAGTGGAGCAGGCGATGCTGATGAATCACGGGTACGCGCTCATCGACGCCGCGATTCGGACCCACGCGCCGGAGTTGATCGCGACGGATGCGGCATTCGCGTGGCCGTTTCCGGCGTTCGCTCCGCCGACGATGGCGGAGGATGAGTTGAGCCGAAGGTTGGTGGGGGCGGAGAAGAGGAAGGTAAAGGGGCGGAGCTAGAGGCCGCGTCCCTGCGTCGAGCGGTATGCTCCAAGCCGTGCACCCGCCTGATCTCATCACCGTTGACCCGGAGATTCTCGGGGGAACTCCCGTCTTCCGCGGCACTCGGGTTCCGGTAAAAACTCTCTTCGACTACCTGGAAGGCAACTACTCCCTCGATGAATTCATCGAGTGCTTCCCCTCTGTGCCCCGGGAACTGGCGTGCCGCGTCCTCGAGAGGAGCGAAGCCGCACTACTCACCGCCTCGTGAGAATCCTCCTGGATGAGTGTGTGCCTTGGCCGCTCCGCCGGGTGCTGGTAGGGCATGAATGCAACACCCCGAGTCGCATGGGCTGGACCGGAATCAAGAATGGAGACCTCGTTCGACTGGCGGAGGAGCAATTTGACGAGTTCGTGACCTCGGATCAGAACCTGCGCTATCAGCAGAATCTGGAGGCGCGGCGGATCGCCATTGTCGAGCTCTCGACGAACGATCTCCGCCGAATTGAGCATGCCGCCGCCGCGCTGTGTCTTGTCGTCGCCAATGTGCGCGCTGGAGAGTTTCGTCGGTTGGAGATCGAATAGACGAAGATCTTCGTCACCGACGCGGCTCGAACGAAACGGGCACGTAGACAGAGCAGGGCGGGCTCGGTCCATTGCGGCCGAGGTACGAACACGGAGGCACGAGTACGCCGCACGAGCTCCGCAGAAGCCCAGACGCCGCGCAGCCGAGTTTGGCGGTCACGGCGGTTGCTACCTCTCGGTCGTGAGACGGCAGGACTCCACGCGTCGTGCGCGGCGCCGTCCGTCAGGGTGAGGACGGCGCTGCCCAACTCCAACACCCAGCTCAAAAGCGCGATCCACTGGCTGAAACGCGACGGCTCGACCTCGTTGTTGCGGGCGGCGGAGACACGCTGGTGGGGACTGCGTCTTTCGCCGGACGGCCAGCAACTGGCGCTGGTTGAGGCGGACAAACAGCAGCGTCTGTTCGTGCTGGACCTGACCCGTGACATCCCCAGGCAGGTGACCGCCGAGGGCGGGGCCAGTAGTCCCGTGTGGACGCCCGATGGCAAGCGCCTGGCGTTCGCATCCGATTCCGGCACGGGCGTGTCCAATCTTTGGTTGACCAACGCCGACGGCTCCGGCGCCCCGACGCGGCTGACCACGAGCGCCAATGATCAACAGCCGTCCTCGTGGGATCCTGCCGGCAAGTTCCTCGCATATACGGAGATCACGGCCAAAGCCGCTCGCGATGTGATGATCCTGCCGGTCGAGGGCGACATCAGCCGGGGATGGAAAGAGCGGCACGCCCATCGTGTTCAAGGCAACGGCCGCCAACGAGAGTGATCCGGCGTTCTCGCCCGGCGGTCGATGGATCGCGTACACCGCCTCCGAGAGCGGCACAGATGAGCTCTTTGTGAGTCCTTTTCCGGGACCGGGGCCGGCGGTGCCGGTGTCTCAAGGCGGCGGCTCGCACGCGGTGTGGGCGGTCGCCGCGCACGAGCAGGGCATCGTCCATCGCGACCCTGAGGAAGTAGACCGGCGATCGATCGCTCCCCCGTAGTACGTTAGACTGATCGATATGGATACCGTGACGATTTCTCCCAAGTTCCAGGTCGTGCTTCCGCGCCGGCTTCGGGAGGAGCTTGGCCTCAAGGCCGGCGGGAAGATGAGAGTCATCCGCTATGGCGATCGCATCGAGCTGCTGCCCGCGCGCAAGGCTAGCGACCTCCGAGGTTTTCTCAAGGGCATGGACACCTCCATTCCCCGCGACCGCGATCGAGTGTGACCACCCTGAACGTCGTGGACTCGTCAGGCTGGCTCGAGTACTTCGCGGGCTCGGCGCGGGCCCGGCTCTTCGCCCCGGCCATCGAGGCGCCCGATCGCCTCATCGTGCCGGTTCTGGTCCTCTACGAAGTCGTCAAGAAGGTCCGGCGAGAGCGCGGCGACCCTGCCGCCCTCGAAGCGGCAGCGGTGCTGCGAAGCGGGCGGATCGTGGAAATCGACATCGCAACCGCCCTCGACGCCGCGCAACTGAACCTGCCCATGGCCGACAGCTTGATTTACGCTACGGCGCGGCGCTCCGGAGCCACGCTGTGGACCCAGGATGAGGACTTTGCCTCGCTGCGAGGTGTCAAGTACTTCCCGAAGAACTAGCGAGGGGCGGTCAGACCAGGAGCGAGAGCAGGCCGGAGCTTCGAGGCTAGGCTTGCGGGGTTCATGACGTTATCGCCCGGCACACGCTCGGCCCCTGCGAATTACCTTCGCCATCGGTGCTGGTGGCATGGGCGAGCAGTCAGAACTGGAATCCGGAGGGAAGAGATAGCGCTCGCACCCAGACACCCGACTGGGACCGTATGAGATCAGGGCCGCCGTAGGTGCTGGCGTGATCGGCGAGGTGTTCCGCGCGCGCGACTCGCCAACGGCTGCTTCAAGGCGACCGCGCGAGGGCATGGACGGTCATGGAGTCGACCTGCGATCCAGCGGCGACGCCGCTTCGGGCACCAGCACGCGACCGACCGGCTCGCCCTCCCATTCCTGTGATACTGTGATGACATGCCCAACATCACAGTCACGGTATCCGAGCAGACCTATAGGCGGGCGCGCGTGCGCGCGGCGGAGCTTTCCACATCGGTCAGCGCCGTGGTGGCCCGCACCCTCGATGAGTTTGCCGCGGCGGGAACAGGGGCCGAGGCCCGCAAGCGCCAGTTCGAGGAACTTCGCGCGCGGACCCCGGTGGTGTCCGCGGGCCGGCGACTGTCGCGCGAGGACCTGTACCGCAAACCCGGCACGCGCCGGTGAAGTTCGTCGACACCAACATCCTTCTCTACGCCATCAGCAAGGACCAGGCGGAGCGGCGAAAGACCAATATCGCGATCGAACTTCTTGAAGCACCCCTAGGAGAACTGGCACTCTCCGTTCAGGTCCTCCAGGAGTTCTACGTCCAGGCCACGAGGGTCTCGCGCGGAGCGGCGCTGCCTCCACGTCTGGCCGAGGACTACATCGATCATTGGCGAGCATTTGAAGTCCAGGACATGACGGTGGAACTCTTCCGGGCTGCCGTGACCTCGTCTCGGCGTTTCAAGGTCTCCTACTGGGACGCGGCGATCATCGAGGCGGCGCGGATGATGGGCTGCGACACGGTTCTCTCCGAAGACCTGAGCCACGGCCAGTCCTACGGCGGAGTAAGGGTGCGGGACCCATTTCTTAGTAGCTCCGCGAGGTGACGATAAGTTGCGAGGGCGCGGGCCGCGTCCCAGCCCAGCAGGGGCGCCATGGCCGCCACGATCTCCTCGGCGAACGTGGGTCGCAGCTTCCACGATGACCACGCGGTGGCGCGCCGAGAGCGCCCTGGCAAGTCCCACCAGGGGCTCCTCGGCCTGGCGGTCGAACTCGTCGTCGTAGACCGAGATCCAGCCCCGCAGCCGGGGCGCGATCACGGCCGTGCGCTCCGCCTCCCCACCCTCCCCGGCCTCCGCGAAGTCCGCGGACAGCGCCTCGCGAATGGCCTCGCGTACCGCCGCCACTCCGGCGTCCGCATCCCCGAGCCCAACCTGCACCTGGAGGTTGGTGAAGGAGGCTCCCATGACGACGAGCCTAGCCCAAGCCTAGCCCCGGGCGCTGGCTCGGCTCCTGCCCGCCGAGAGCGGCATTTCCTGAGGGTTGTCGGCCACTTTGCCCGGGCACGGGCGGTTCGAGGCGCACCGAGGCGGAACCTAATCCGCCCGGGCCTCGTAGTCTTCTGCACGGATGTCTCCATCCAGCGCCTCCATGATTTCCTCCTCCCACGTCGAAGCGTTCCGGATCGCTTTGTCGTCGATTCTCGCCCACAAGCTGCGATCGTTCCTCACCCTCATCGGCATCATCATCGGCGTGGCCTCGGTGGTCGTGGTGGGAGCCAGCATCAGCGGCCTCAACAGCTACGTGATCGAACGCGTGTCCAAGGTCCTGGGCGTCAACCACTTCATGATCGCGCGGATGGCCGGCACCGGAAACATCACCGAAGAGCAGTGGGAGAAGATGGACCGGCGCAACAAGAAAATCGACTGGCTCGACATCGACTGGGTCGGCGGCCATTGCGACGGCTGCGCGGAGGTGGGAGCGAGCGCGAGCCAGCGGCAGGACCTCAAGAGAGGCGACCAGGAACTTTTGGGCACCCAGATCGCAGGCGTCACCGCGAACATGGGAATGATCGAAGACAAAACCATAGGGGAAGGCCGGTTCCTGCTTCCCCATGAGGTGGAACACGCCAAGAGCGTCGTCGTACTCGGCATGGATGTCCGGGACAAGTTCTTTCTGGGGCGCGAGGCGATCGGCCAGACGCTCAAGATCCGAGGCGTCGACTTCCGGGTGGTAGGCGTCGAAGCCAAGCGCGGTTCGATGTTCGGCCAGTCCCTCGACAACCTCGCCTACATCCCGATCACCACCTTTCAGCGCTTGTATGGCATGCGGCCCAGCCTGCAGCTCCACGGCCTGGCCCCAAGCGACGACCGGTTCGATGACACCATCGACGACGCGCGGGTGGCCCTGCGTACGAGGCGCAAGCTCAGGGGCAACGCCGAGGACAACTTCGGCCTCGTGAACGTGGGTGAGGTCAAGGGCCAGGTCAATCAGTTCACCGGAGCCATAGCCATGGTGGTGACGCCCATTACCCTCATCTCCCTGGTGGTGGGCGGCATCGTGGTCATGAATATCATGCTGGTGAGCGTGAACGAGCGCACATTCGAGATCGGCCTGCGCCGGGCGCTGGGCGCGCGGCGCCGCGAGATCCTGGTGCAGTTCCTGATCGAATCCGCGGTGCTGTGCGCCATCGGAGGGGTGCTCGGTCTGCTGCTCGCGGCCGCGCTTTCGGGTGTGGTGTCGAAGACCACGGCCATCCCCATGACCATCACCAGCGGCTATATTCTTCTCTCGCTGGCTGTGTCCAGCGTGGTCGGCATCGTGGCGGGGATCTATCCCGCGTGGCGCGCGTCTCGGCTCGATCCGGTGATCGCGCTGTCGAGGACCACGTAGGTGTCACGGGCGCGGAACCGTTCGTTCGTCACCGCCGAGGCGCTCCGGATGGCGCTCGACAACGTGCGCGCCCACAAGCTGCGGAGTTTCCTCACCGTGGTCGGGGTGGTCATCGGCGTGAGCGTCGTCATCGTGATCTCGTCGGTCCTCACCGGCATGCGCAAGAACATCGTCGCGCAGATCGAGGAATACGGCACCAACAACATCTTCGCTTTCCATCTTTCCACCGGGCCTCGCCTCGGACCGCGCGATCGCGCCGAATATCGCCGCAAGCCGCTCACCCCCGAGGACGGCCAGGCCATCGTGGCCCAGGCATCGCTGGTGGACGACGTTGCCAACCAGGCGTTCATGTGGATCCCGGGCGACAACTCCATCCACTTCAGGGCCGACAAGTTCCGCAGTCCCCAGCTTATGGGGGTGAGCGCCAATTATCCCGACGTCGTCACCGTGGGCCTGCGCGAAGGACGCTTCTTCACTCGCGAGGACGATCAGGGGCGCCGCAACGTCATCGTCATCGGGTCCAGCATCGCGGAAGCGCTCTTTCTCAACCGCACCGCGGTGGGCGCCCTTGTCGAAGTCGCGGGCCAGCCCTTCCGGATCGTGGGCGTGCTCGAGAAGAAGAAGTCGGCGGGGCCCATGAGCGAGGATGACGACAACAACCAGGCGCTCATTCCCTACCGGACCGCGCGCAAGATCTCCCCCCAGACGAGTGAGTGGCTGCTGCTGATCATCAAAGCGAAGTCGGGTCAGCTGAAAGGGGCGCTCGATCAAGTCGAGGAAGTCCTGCGAAGACGCCGGAAGCTGAAAGCGAACGTGGACTCGAACTTCGACCTCTCCACCGCGGACCGCGTGATCTCCCAGTTCGATGACATCACCGCGGGCGTCGGTCTGGTGGCCATCGCGATCTCGTCGGTCGGCTTGATGGTCGGCGGCATCGGGGTCATGAACATCATGCTGGTCAGCGTTACCGAGCGCACCCAGGAGATCGGCGTGCGCAAGGCTCTGGGCGCGCGGCGCGGCGACATCGTGCGCCAGTTCCTCTTCGAGGCGGTGACTCTGACATCGTTGGGAGGGTTGCTGGGACTCCTCCTGGCAAGCGCCGTAAGCTGGATCCTCGGGACACTTATCCCCGACCTGCCCACCGAGATCCCCATGTGGGCAGTGGTGGCGGGTCTGGCGGTGTCCGTTGGCGTGGGTCTGGCTTTCGGCGTGTGGCCGGCGAAGCGCGCGGCCGCGCTCGACCCGGTTGAAGCCCTGCGCTGGGAGTAGCCGCACATCAGAAGCGGAAGCTGAGGCGGCCCAAGCACCTCCTCGGCTTTCGCGCTGGCCACGGTCGCCGAGAAGCACTACCGCTTGGAAAGTGAGCGTTCCCTCGTACCCGGCGGCGAGTGCGATCGGTTTGTCGCGCATCAGCCATACCCGGCACTACCTCTCGGACGCCCCTTGCCGGACCGGCCTTCGCTCCCGGATTCGATGCCGCGACGGCCAACCTGCGGCCAGGTGCGTGACGTTTGATCCCGTCGGCCGGTTCATCTACATCCTCGACCGGGCCTGACGGACGGGCGCCCACAGCCTATTCGTCTTTCCCGTGCAATCGACCGGCATCTTCGGCCCGGCATTCCTGGGCCCATTCACCTCGCGCTGACTGCGCAGGGCAAGCACAAAGACGATGTCCAGTTCGGCCACGTAGCGGTAGAGCGCCAGGTAGCCGCGTGATCGTCGGCCAATCACCCGGATCGCACCGCGCTCGCGCCGCTCGCGGCAGGCGGGCAAAGGAGCTGCCTCGCGGGCTCTCCGCTCCGCGCCGGCGGTTCTCGATCAGGTCGATCGGCGCCACCTTCCGTCGCGTGACTGGTCGCCCTCCTTGGCGCCATCCCGTCATCATCATCGGCTGCGCCGGCGGCGCAGAGGCGGTGAACCGCCCTCGCGGTGGCGCGTGGTAGAGGGGGCCGCAAATCTGGGCCTCCTGTACAATCGTTTCGCCATGCAGGGCCTTCCCGGCGGTGAGTTGATCGGCAAGGGTCTCGCCGATCTTGCGCGAAACGAGGAAACCATCGAGTCGCTGCTGGTCTCGATCGGTTCACCCAAGCTTCGCGCCCTCGGGGTTTCCCTCGGCCCCGCGTTCGACAACCCTGAGCACCGGCTATATGCCCTCCTCGGTCAGGAGCACGGCGACAACGCGCACGGCCAATACAACGCTCTGGTCCGGCTCCTGGTCAGTTACGAAAGAGCCCTGGCGTGCTCCCGTCCGTAGATACCGCCGGACTGCGGGCCTTTCTATGAAGGCGGTGGGGCGTCTCGCCGGCGTCGAGAGGCTTGAGGTCACCCCCTTCGGCGAAGATCGATGGAGCCCCGTTCTCGGCCAACGTCAGCATTGCGACCTTCGCCAAGGGCAAGCTGGTGCTCACGTCTTTCAGCAATTCGGTTCAGCTCCAGATCCCAGAGGCCAAGGTCGGAAGGTTCCCAATCAAGTTGGATGAGAAGGGCCGTCAGGTCGGCGTTGTTCTCGGGCTCAAGGCGGGTCAGCGCTATATCTCCCCTTCGTCGGGCTTTGTTGCCATTGAGTCGCTCAGCGCCACTCGAGCCGCCGGCCGTTTCGAGTGTGAGGCGACGGATCTCGCGACGAAACAGAAGGTTGTCGTGACCGCAGGCCGGTTCGAGGTCAAGCTGGCCGGGAAGTGACAGGCGCAGGATGCCACGCCGGCATTCCGGTCAGACGGTCTCCAAGGTGCGGGTCGAGGTCGCCGTACGGAAGACTCCGGGCCGATGCAAGAATGACATCTTCGTTTTTCCAGTGACCCTCGTCTACTCGTCGCGCAATGCGACGATCGGATCCACTCCGGCGGCGCGCAACGCCGGAACGACGCAGGCCATCGCAGCCACTGATCCGAGCAGAGCGATGACGAAGGCGAAAGTGAAAGGATCGCGCTCGCCAACGCCGAAGAGCAGGGACTGAAAAAGGCGCGCCGAAAGGAGCGCGCCCAGAAGGCCAATGAAAAGCCCCGCCCCGATCAATCGAGAACCCTGGCGCAGGACCATGGAGGCGATGTCGCGCCGACTCGCCCCAAGGGACAGACGCACGCCGAATTCACGCGTGCGCTGGGTGACCCCATACGCGATCACGCCGTACAGGCCGATGCTGGCAAGGAGGAGGGCGACGATCGCGAACACCCCCACGAGCAGGAGGGAGAAGTATCGCTGACCCAGGGAATCATCCACGATCTGGGCCATTGTCTTCTGGGTATGGACGGGTTGCTGGGAATCGATGGCCAGCACCTCCCTGCGCATGGACGCGGCCAGGGCGACCGGATCCTTCGCGGCCCGCGCCACCACGGTGACATTGTTGAAGGCGAACTCGTGATAGGGCTCATAGGCCTGCACCGGGGTCTCGGCCTCCAAAGAGTCGATCTTCACGTCCGCCACGACACCCACCACCTCCGCCCAACGCGCCGGATCGTCGAGAGCGACCTCAACCCGCTTGCCGATCGGGTTCGGAAACTCCGGAAAGAACTTCTTCGCAAACGCGCGGTTGATGATCACCACCCGGGGAGCGCCCACGGTGTCTTGCGCCGTGAAGAAGCGACCACTGACGAGAGGAATGCCCATGACCTTGAAATAGTCGGGGGTGATGGTCCGGTAGCGGGTCACCGGAGCGCTGCTGGGGGTCACGTTGACGTTGCTCTCCACCCGCATGATGAAGGTGGGGCCGCCGCTCAGGGGTGCAGTGGTCACAACCGCCGCCGAATCCACAACGGGCAGATCCTGGAGCCTCTGGATGAGATCGTTCACGAACCGGATGCGTTTCTCATCGTTCTGTCCAAGAGTGCCGTACTTGGCGGAAGGGAGATCGATCTTCATGGTCATCACCTTCTCGGCATTGAAGCCGGCATCCACTTGCTGAAGCTGATGGAAGCTGCGCAGGAGAAGACCGGAGGAGATGAGAAGGACGACGGTCGCCGCCACCTGAACCACCACCAGGACATCGCGCAACCAGCCCCGGCCCGCGATCGCCCCGTGACCGCCCTCGCGCAGGGCGCTGGTGATGTCGGTGCGCGACGAGGTCCAGGCGGGAATCATTCCGAAAACCAACCCGCTCACCAGAGTGACGAGGGCGGTGAAAAGCAGAACACGCGGATCGATCCCGACCTGATCGAGGCGCGGAATGGTCGCGGGAGCGATGGCGAGCAGGCTGGTCAGGAGCCATCGGCCAAGAATCACACCGCCGAGACCGCCCATGGCGAAGTAGACCAAGGACTCGACCATCAACTGGCGCGCGATTTGAAATCGGCTCGCGCCGAACGCCGATCGAAGCGACATCTCGCGCTGGCGCGTGGCCGCGCGGGCGAGAAGCAGATTCGTCACATTGGCGCAGGCGATGAGCAGAAGGGCCAGAACCGACGCCACCAGGACAGTCAAAGCCGGACGGATCTGGGCCACCACGTCCTCGAGCATCGGAAAGGCGACGCTGTTCCAGTCGGCGTCGGTATTGGCGTAGTCCCTCGCGTAGCGGGCGGTCAGGGTGGCGAGATCGGCCTGGGCCTGCTCATAGGAAACACCTGGCTTCAATCGCGCAAAGGCCTGAACGCTGTGCAGATCGCGACGGGTTCGGTTCTCTTCATCGGGTGCGAAGGGCGCCCAGATCTGGGTCTTGCCCGGAAAATCGAAGCCGTCGGGCATCACACCGATGACCTCACGCGGCCTCCCGCTGATGAAGAGCGATCTCCCGATGATGCTCGGGTCGCCCGCGAATCGCTGCTGCCACAAACCCTGACTGATGAGCACAACCGCGTCCCGGCCCGGAGAAAATTCGTCTGGACCAAAGAACCGGCCCTGCATCGGAGAGACCCTCAGCACCCGAAGAAAATCCATGGTGATGGCCGCTCCCTGAATGCGCTCGGGATCGACGCCATCGGTGGAGAGGTTGAAGTTCGCGCCCTGCCATCCAGCCATGGCCTCGAAGGACGTGTTGTCCTGATGGGCGGAGAAGAACTGGCCGGCCGCCCAGGAGGCCTTGGGGAAATTCGTGCTGCGCTGGTACAGACGCATGAGCCGCTCCGGCTTCTCGTACGGCAGCGGGCGCAACAGAACGCCGTTCATCACGGAGAAGATTGCGGTGTTGGCGCCTATGCCCAGGGCCAGCGTCATCAAGGCGACGAAGCTGAAGCCGGGAGCGGTGCGAATCTGACGAAACGCGGAGCTGAGCAGGTTCATGGTGGCATTGGTAAGGGTTCAAACAAACCGCGACGTTTTATGTTGTCCTGACTCCGACTGGCCTCACGGCGGCTAATCTGGATCGAGACCGGCGGCGGCTGTCCACATGTCGACCGAATCAAGCTCGCCCTCGTAGCGAACGGTTCCGGTCCGGTCCACCAGGACGATGAAGGGACTGCTGGTTTGCCGAACTTTGGCGCTGAGCGACCCGTCCTCGATCAGCATCTCCAGAGGAAGTTTGGCCGCCTTGACCGCATCCTCCGCCTTGAAGTAGTAGGGCCGCTCCTCGGGGCGGCCCTTCTCCATGGTGATGACGTGCAGGCTTGGAAGGTAATCGCGAAACCAGGTGCCGAAGTTGTGGTATCGATGCATGAAGTCGTTGTATGGACCATTCCCCCGATAGCTGGCCAGGAGGCAGACACCCAGAAGCTGTCTCTCGTTGAGCGAGCCCAGCGTATCGGAAAGGCTGACCGGCGGGCCCGGGACGTCAAGCCTCGGGAGACGGTAGTCGGGAAACGTTCGGCCTAACCAGAGCGGAGTCTCGAGAGGCGGCCGGGTCCCGGTGTGTTTCTCCACGAGATCAGCGAGGCGCGGGCACGAGTGATACTCGAAGGCGGTGTAAAGCATGCCCAGCCCCGCCTCCTGGGCGCCTTTGGCCAGCAGGGTGAGGGCGAGGTAGGAGTACGCGACTCCCGTGAAATTCATCGTCCAGTGGGACGCGAAGTTCTTGACGTACTCGTCCACCAGGGCGATGCCCTCGGGCTTTCGCCCCGTCTCATACAGCGCCGCCCCCAGGAAAGCGAGGGCGGGATGATCGCGGTCGCCCGTGGTCAGGGTCCTCCGGGAGAGGTCCTCGAGGCCCTTGAAGTCACGCGCCTCCCACAACACCTCCAGGTCCGAAGGTGGGCTGGTGTTCGGGTTGAAGCGATCCCGGATTCCATCGGGCGTGCGTTGGAGCTTCACTCCGGGCTCGATGCCGGTCGCTTCGAGTTTGATGAGCTCGTGCCGCGCCCGGGAATAGAAGACCCACTCGTGAATCCGAGCGCGAAGCTTGTAGGTCTCAGGCAGCAGATCCGTGGCCGGAACCGCGTCGAGCGACACCAGGAAGTCGCGGGGAGCGACACCAACGTGCGCGGCCAGCGACGGGGTCGCCATCTTCGTCACGATAAGACACTGCGACGGTTTGGGCATGCGCACGTTGGGCATGCGAGTGAGCTGACGGACCTGCGCGCTGATGAAGCCTTGCAAGAGACACCTCCGCGGGAATGGGCGAATTCTGACAGACCGAAGTGAACTTGAACTCTCCCGCCGTATGCTCGGCGACGAAATGCGGATCCTTGTCGTCGTACTGGCCTCTCTTCTGGCGACGCTTGCGGCCCCGGCCCAGAACGCGCCCGCGTTCCAGCTTCAAGAAGCGACGATCGCGCAAATTCACGCCGCGATGCGAGACGGCCGCCTGACCTGCCGGGGGTTGGTGGAAGGGTACCTCGCTCGTATCAGCGCCTTCGACAAGAACGGTCCGGCCATCAACGCGATCGTGCTGACGAATCCCGAGTCGCTCCAGCAGGCCGATGAGCTCGATCATCGATTTGCCGCGCATGGCCTCACCGGCCCGCTCCATTGCATTCCGATGATCGTCAAGGACAACTTCGAGACCATCGGCCTGCAAAGCGCCAACGGTTCTTTGTCGCTCGCCGGCTTCGTGTCGGCAAAGGATGCGTTTCAGGTGAAGCGGGTGAAGGAGGCCGGAGCCATCGTCCTGGCCAAGTCGAACATGGCGGAATGGGCCTTCACTCCGTATGAGACGGTGAGCTCGATCCTGCCCGGCTACACGAAGAACCCCTACGCTCCGGACCGGGTCACCGCAGGATCCAGCGGGGGAACGGCGGCCGCCATCGCCGCGAGCCTGGGCGCGGTTGGCCTGGGTAGCGACACCGGCAACTCCATTCGCGGGCCGTCCTCGCATCAGGCCCTCGTCGGCATCCGCTCCACCATGGGACTGACCAGCCGCGCGGGCGTCATGCCCCTCTCCTTCCTGGCCGATATCGCCGGTCCCATGGCGCGCACCGTGGAAGACGCGACGGCGGTGTTCCAGGTCATCGTCGGTGAAGACCCGGCGGATCCCGTGACCGCGGCCGCGCCGGGTCATCTGCCTCAGAACTTCCTGGCCGCGCTGGTGAAGGACGGCCTGAAGGGCACACGCATTGGGATCCTGCGTCAGGCCTACGAGCGCGAAACTACTGACCCTGAGATCGTTCGGATCTTCATGCGAGCGGTCGCCGACCTGCGCGAGGGCGGAGCGGCGATCGTGGATCCAGCGACCGTCGACGGCCTCGACCAGATTCGCCGTCCGCAGGGCATGGGCCCGTGTCGGGGTTTCAAATACGACATCAACGAATATCTGGCCGCGCACGGTGACCGGGTTCCGATGAAGAGCCTCACCGACATCGTCAAGAGCGGCCTCTTCCATCCTTCGGTACGGCGTCAGCTGGAACGATCAGAGGAGGGTCCGGCGAACGGCCCGGACTCCGCCGAATGCAAGGCCGACGCGGCCTATCGAGATCAACTCCGCATCGCGGTGGTCCGGCTCATGGACACTCTGAAACTCGACGCTTTGGCGTACCCGACGTGGAGCAATCCGCCTCGTCTGATCGGTGATCTCAACACGCCGCATGGCGACAACTCCCAGTTGTTCTCACCGGTCACAGGCTTCCCCGCGATTCAGGTGCCGATGGGGTACTCCCTCGGCGGCCGTCTCCCTGCGGGGATCACTTTCTTCGGACGAGCGTGGTCGGAAGCCGTCCTGATCAGGCTTGCCTACGCCTACGAGCAGACGACGCTCCACCGCAGGCCGCCCGAGGCCACGCCGCCCCTTCGTTAGCGCGGCTCGCGCGGCTTCAACCAGAAGGACAAGAAGTCGACTTCCTCCACGGCCTGGCCGGGGCCCGCTTCCGCCCGGAGACGGATCTCGTTGTCACCCGCGCGCATGGCTCCCTCGGGCACTTCGCGTTCACACTCCGCAGTGGCTCGTGACAAGGGGCAGGGTTCAACCTCGAGTCCGTTGATCTCAAGTCGCACGGCCTGACCCGGGACGCCCCGCGCTCTGATCCCAATCCAATAGTCCACCGCTCGATGGAGGGGCACGACCAGTCGGCCGTCTCGCGTCGCCCGGTGAAGGTCTTCGCCCGTTCCTCTGGGCACGGAGAAGCCACCGCGAAGAAACGGGATGTCTCCGTCTCCAAACCGGAGAATGAAGACAGAATAGGGTCGTCGAAAGATCGAGGCATCCAAGTCAGAAAGCGGTCGGCCGGTACGCGCCCACTCGATGAGCGCTCCCGGAAGGGAGAAGGGTGATCCGACCGCGCGGCTGACTTCATCGGTGGCAACTCTAGCCATCTGGGGAAAGCCCACCGGCTGGTCCCATCCCCACGCAAACTCCCGGCGGCCCTCGGCGAGAAGAAGATTCCACATCGACGCAAGCACAACCAGGAGGGCGGGAGCAAACAGCGGCCGACGGCGGCTAAATCGAGTGACGACGTCGAAGGTCATCGCGAGCCCGACGGCCACGGGCCCCAGAATCGTGCAGAACCGTCGATTGCCGAAACTCGACCCCCCCCACCAGTCGGGAACCCGCGCGTTGGTGACATACAGAAGCAGAATCACCGCCCAGAACGAGACGGCGGTGCGCCAACCCAACCGCCGAAACGCGAGGAGTCCGGGAATAGCCAGATAAAGAAGCGGGGACCAGGTGAGAAGGCCTCCACGAGGCGAGAAGAGGACGCCGAGGAGCGCAGGCGAGTGGTCGAGAAAACCCGGTCCGTTGGGAATCAAGACCGGCGCTCCAAAGATGCGCTCCCAGGCATAGATCTGCGGCGAAAAGGCGACGGCCGCCCCAAACATCAACGCCGCCGCGTTCCGCGCGATCTCGCGCGGATGGCTTCTCGTGTAGGGAGCGAACAAGCTTGGAAGTGCCGCGGCTCCGAGGAGCGCATTCGCGAAACGAACCGTCGCTGAAAAACCCACCGACAGGCCGACCAGGAACCACTGCCGCGCCCCTTGCGGGCGTCTTTGAATGAGCAGGAAGGTCAAGGAGGCGGTGGCGAATGAGAGGTTGTGCGACATCGTGGGCTCTGCGGTCAAGTACCAGAACAGGAAGGTTCCCCAGGCGATACCCATCACGGCCAGCAGTGCTGCCCCCCGCGACGCGAAGCGCAGTGCGAGGCGATAGGCGCAGATGAGACCCAGCACGCTGAAGAACATGCTGGTCAAAGTGCAGGCGGCGAGATACGGGCGCGCCGAGCCGTTGCAGGCCTGGCCGATCACACCGCACAGGGAGTGAGCGGTCAGGTAGAGCGGCGCCCATAGAAATGCCGGCCCGATCCCATGCATGTTGATCTGGGTGGGGTCGGGTTCGGGATTCTCTCCGATGGCGCCACCCAATATTGCATCGTCATTCCGTATGTCCAGGTCGTGGTCGAAAACCATGCTCCGGACGTACTCGATGTGGTTGATGGCGTCGACCCCGTGGGACGCGCCCAGCCAGAAATAGGAGGACGCAAACAAGGGAAACTGAGCAAGCAGGAGAAATACCGCCGGATCCCGCAGCAGATTCCCTGGCCCCTCGCGGCGAAAACGCCAGGCGGGCCGCAGACACGACAGTAGGGCGAGAACCACGAAGACCATCGCCGAACTCGCGCCGCCCCACGAAGCGAGGGGCGCCAAACCCCGGATCGCCAAGGCGCCGAAGGTCAGGGCGATCGGCGCGATGAATGTCCCCATCTCTGGCCGGATTCTAGTGTCCAGCCCCTCTCACCGGCCCACGTAACGTATGGCGATTCGACGCGCTTCTTCACCATAGTGGCCCCCAAACAGAACCGCGTGGTTCAGCAGATGGTAGAGCTGGTAGAGAGGATTTCGATCGCGCCAGCCGGGGGGTAAGGGCCACGCCTCTTCGTAGGCCGAAAGCGCCGACCCTTCCAGTCCTCCGAACAGCGTGGTGATACCGAATTCCATCTCCCGATCCGCGTAGGCACAGGCGGGATCGACAAGGCCGGGGCCGCGCTCCGTCCACAAGACATTGCCCGACCAGAGATCCCCGTGAATCAGCGCGGGCGTGGGGTGACCAGGCAACAGGTCGTCGAGCCGGCTCATCAGACGCTCGTAAACGACGAGGTCTCCCGCGCTGCAACGACCCTGATCGGCAAGACTCCTCACCATCGGCCTCAACCGGCGATCGCGATAGAACTCGGTCCAGGACTCACCGGACCGGTTGTCCTGCCAGGTCGAGCCGCAGTAGGTCGGCGATGGAAAACCAAACTGTGGCGCGCTCGCTCGATGCAATGTGGCGAGGCCCCGTCCCAGGTTCTCGCGATCGTGACCCTGCCCCGGTGGCGCCGGCGGCAGATATTCAAGAATAAGAAAGGCAGGTTGGCCGTCGACCGGCTCGGACGCGGCCAGAACCCGAGGAATCACGAGAGCCGCTCCCACCTCTCGCAATGCCTCGAGGCCACAGGCCTCATTCACAAAGATGTCGGCGGGGGCGTCGCGGCTCCACTTGGCGAAGAACTCCCCCTCGGATGTCACGAGCCGCCGAGCGTCGTGAATGCATCCGCCCGAAAGAGCCGCGGCGTGCTCGATCCGAACCGTCGACTTGCCCAGGGCTCGCTCCAGCGCGGCCTCCAGGAACCGCATCAGCGGCGGATCGCCTCCAGAAGGCCGCGACAGGCAGGCTCCAGGGTCGTGTACATCTTCTCGAAACCGTCCTCGCCGCCATAGTAAGGATCAGCCACATCGGGATTCCCGGCCCCTGGATCGAACTCACGCATCATGCGAATGGCGGCCGACCGGCCCTTTCCGGCCCGCGACTCGAGCTCGCTCCGATGCCCGCGGTCCATGGCGAGAATGAGATCGAAATGATCAAAGTCCTCGTCCACCACGGACCGCGCAATCGAGTCGACAATCAGGCCGTGCTTACGGCCCACCTGACGCGTCCGCGGATCCGCCTGGTCACCTTCGTGGTAGCCATGAGTCCCCGCCGAATCCACCACGAAGCGTGAGCCCAGACCCGCCTCATGCGCCATGGACTTGAACAGCGCCTCGGCGAGCGGCGAGCGGCAGATGTTTCCGGAGCAGACGAAGAGGACCCGGAAGGGCGTGGTCGAAGCGGCATTGGGTCCCATCAGCGGCCGGTATATTAGCTCTGCCCCTGAGATGCTGGCATGACTCACGGCGATGGAGGCAGCGGGATCCATCCTGACGCTTGGCGAGGGGTCGGGCGTCGGCTCGCCGCTTTCGCCGGACTTGGGTTGGTGATAGGGATGGCGTGCGGCGCCGCCCAGTTGATGCATCGAAGCGCGGAGCGCCATCTCGATTGCTTCCAGATCCAGACGGGCGTTCGGCCTCCGGGCCAGAACGCGGGCCACGATGCGGCCTATCGCGCCCGCAGTCTCTTCCTGGATGACTTCCGCGAGGGTTCAGCCATAGCGCCTCCATTCCGATAGCCTATATACCATCACATAAGCAGACCCCGTCTACAACAGCAAACCCGCACCAATGGCGCACACCCTCGCGCCAGTTCCAGTTTAAAGGGCTGTGCTACTGTCACTTTGAATGGATCGCCCAGGCGCACGTGCGGAGCCTGCAGCCACGCCCGAATGGTGGCGCGGTCGAGGCGCGCTCCTGGATGTGATTGTGGCCCTCGCCTTGATCAAGGTCTTCGCCTGCATGGCCATGGTGGTGATCTACCGCTCGCTCCTTGCGCCGGGGACGTTTCCCGCCCTCGTTCCGGCTGCCCACGTTGCCGTCTTCGCTGGCGCCGCGCTGTTTCTGGCTACTGTCGGGTCTAGAGACCGTCGGGCTCTGCATCTGGGTGCCTTCTTCCTGCTCGTCGCGGTGTCGTTTGCGAACGGATTGGTGCATCGCCTGACCGGCCTTGAGCCCACCCCGCAGCGTGTGCAGGAGGCTCTTCTGGCGCTTCATCCCGACGCCTTTCTCCCGTTGTTCCTATGGCTGTTCGTCGCCCAGTTTCCACGGCTGCATCGGTTCGATCGGGGCCAGGGCGTCGAAAGAATCTTCCTTGGCGCCGCAGTGGTCCTGGGCACAGCGTGTTTTTTTGCGAGCGGGGTGCGGCCGTGGGCAGGCGCCGCGGCTTCCGGCCTCGTTTCGGCCCTGGGTTGGGCGCGGTCGGGCAGCGGGTTCGATGTCGTCCTGTTCGGCCTCTCGTTTCCAGCACTCCCCTTCGGTTTGTGGAAGGCGGGGCGCGCCGACGTGCGGGAGCGCCGCCGTTACCGCATCTTCGTGGCCGGGCTGCTCCTGGGCTTCCTTCCCCTCGCGGTCCAGGTGCTGGCCGAATCCCTGTCTCCGTCATACAACGCCTTCATGAGCGTCGGTTCTCGGCGTTTTCTTGCCGGCCTGATCCTGTTCCCTCTGTTCTTGTCGATTCCGGTGACCGCTACGTACGCGGTGGTCGTGCATCGCGTCCTCAACGTCAAGCTGATCGTCAGGAAGGCGGTGCAGTACGCGCTGGCCCGCTATACCATAGCGGCGCTCACAGCCCTCCTGGCCGTGGCCCTGGCCGTCGCCTTGGTGCGGCATCGCGATGAATCCGTGGGCGCGCTTCTGACCACCGCGAGCGGTCTTTCGATCGTCGTGCCCCTGGTCATCCTCATCGGCCTCTTCTGGGCGCGGCGGTCGCTACTGGATGTCATCGACCGGTGGTTCTTCCGCGAGGCGCTCGACTCGCGGGCGCTGCTGACGGAACTGGCCGCCACCAACGTCGGGGAGACTCTCACTGACATTTGCCAGGTGCTCAGCCGTCGCCTTCAGACTTCGTTGCACGTCGCTCAAGCTGACATTCTGGTGCCTGACTGGGAGCGCGGAACATTGAGATCTGCCACGGGCCAGCTGCGGAACATGCCTATGGGCGGCCCGCTGACCACCGCGCTGTCTCGACGCCCCGAAGGAGTTGTGGTTGAACTCGACCGCCCTGACTCGTTCTTAGGAAGACTCCCCATAGATGAGCAGCAATGGCTCGCCGACGGCGGCGTTCACCTCTTGATTCCTCTCACCTCAGGCTCCGACCTTGTGGGCGCCCTGGCTCTGGGCGAGAAACTGTCCGAGCTTCCGTTCTCTGGAGAGGACTATCGATTGCTCGCTCCGGTGGCGGCGGCGCTGGCCTTGAAGATTGAGAACCTGCGACTCCGAGGCGCCGGCCTCTCGGACACCCAGGTGAATCCCGGGTCGGGGCCGCCGAGCGTCGAAGAGCCGGCTCAGGTGTGCGTGACCTGTTCTTTCGCGACTTCCTCAACTTCGCTTTCGTGCCCACGCTGCTCCGGGTCCGTGACTCCTATTCAGCTCCCGCTCACCCTTGCCGGAAAGTTTCGGCTCGAGCGGGAACTTGGTCGGGGTGGAATGGGCGTCGTTTATCTGGCCATCGATCTTGAGCTCGAGCGTCGCGTCGCTATCAAGACGCTGCCCCGCGTGTTGGTGGCCGAGTCGGTCCGGCTTCGCCGCGAGGCGCGCGCCATGGCCGCCTTCTCGCATCCGCACCTGGCCCTGATCTTTGGGATCGAGAGTTGGCAAGGCGCGCCGGCGCTGATCATGGAGTACCTCGAGGGTGGGACCCTCGCCGACCGCTTGCGGCAATCTCGTCTGACTCCCACAGAGACCGCCGGGCTCGCTCGTGAATTGGCGGGAGCGATTTCCATGATCCATGATGAAGGTCTTCTCCATCGCGATATCAAACCCAGCAACATCGCGTTCACCCTGGCCGGCCGGCCGAAACTGCTCGACTTCGGCCTGGCGGAAATGTTCGTCGATCGGAGCTTCAAAGGGCCCCGTCCAGGCGTTCTGGCCGATCCGCGGGCATGGACAAGTGTCTCGGACTTGACCACCGCCGATCACCCGGGGGGATTCGCGGGGACGCCGGCCTACATGGCGCCCGAGGCGCGAAGCGGACAACTGCTTGACGGCTCAGCCGACCTCTGGAGTCTCGGCGTGGTGTTGTTCGAGTGCCTCATCGGCGATCGTCCGTTCAAAGGGCCGCCCGTACAACGGGACTTTGGTCTCCTCATCGAGGAAGCTGTGCCCGATTGCCCGGAGGCGCTTCGCGAACTGGTGGCCGATTTGCTGGCTCTCGACAAGCGCCAGCGGCCGAAGTCGGCCCATGCCGCTCTCCTGCGCCTTCACGAGATGGACCGTTCCATCCAAGTGGCTTGAGGCGTACACTCGGCGACCGTCGACGAATCACCAAATTGGAGAATGACATGGCGAAGAAACAGAAATCACTGCCCCTGGGTCCGACGAAAGACGACATCGACGATGCCCTCGGGTTGTTTCTGATGGCCTTCGGCCAAGGCGTCGGTCCGCAGCATGTACGCCACGAAGTCGTTCGAGCGATCAACACCAGGTTTCGCGCCTCGCTCACGGCCGCGTTCTCTGACCCAGCGATCACCGACTGGCGCGCTACGTGGAAGGCGGATGCAGCGTCGGTGCTCTCCATGATGACTGCGGTGGGTCGCATGTCCGGGCTGATCGCGATGAGCTCGAAGCGTCCCCGCTCCGTGGTCAAGGCCAAGGACTTCAACACCGCACTGGAAGCGGTCAAGACTGAGCACGATTTTGAAGGGCCGCGCCGTTCCTTGGGCAAATACTGTCAGTAGCGACCACCAGTCCGGGCCTCGACTCCCGGCAGTCAGCGCATGACCCCGCGGGTGGGCCCCGCCTCGCCTGGACTCATCCGTAGTTCGGAGAGGGCCTACCGGCGGTCGGGCGGGAAATCAACAGCGGGTAGCCGTGTGATGCCGAGCCCTGCCTTTTGCTCTACCACCATCGCCGCCACATCGGCGAGCAGCTTCCGAGCGTCATAGCTGACCGTGACCCGGCCCCCGATGTTCTTGTAGTCGTTGAGGAAGGCCATCCACACCCGGTAGAAGTTGCGCCACGCGGACTCGTCCCAACTCGTCCAGTCGTAGTAGTACGAACCGTGATTGGCGCGGGAGGGGCCGTAGAAGTCCCAGAGAGAAGGCAGGGTGTATTTCTCGTGCCATTCCGCGGTGCGTCGGCGCATGACGTCACGACTGGCGAGGTACGCGGTCATCGTGGGGTCCAGGACGACGTTGAGTGACTTGAACTCGGCGAGGAGGGCCTTCCATTCCGGACTGCCCTGCGCGTGAATCAGGTCCCACTGCCGCGCCACCTGGGAGAAACGCCATTGCTCGTCGGCGTAGTTGTAGTCCGGAGGCCACGGCTGGATGTCGTGGCCTTTGTACAGAGACTCAAAGATTCCATAGAAGTGCGTCACCGTCCCAAGACCGAGGCGGGCCGCGTCGATGGCGTTCATCTGGGCCACCCCGGGTTGCGAGAGGTGGGCCGTGGATCCGAGGCCGAACTTCTTCGCTTCATCAAGAAGAGCGGCCATGATGTCGGGCGGATAGGCGGTGAGCTTCAGGCCATCGATGCCGGTCTTCGCGGCCATCTGTACCCATGCCCGCGCCTTCTCGGGCGACTCGATGGTCCCTTCCCACTCGTCGAAGGGCAGACGGTAGGTGAACATCCGCGGGGCGGTGATCTCGTTCTTGGCGCTTCGCGCCTTCTCTCTTGCGGAGAAGTCGGGGGCCGCGAACGGGACGCCTCGGGCGGTGGTGATCCCGTGAGCCATCCAGAGCTTGTAGACGTACTCGGACGCGGGCACCTTGGGCAGGTCACCGTTGTGCACATGCAGGTCGACGAAGCCGGGAAGCACATACATCCCCGTGGCGTCGATCTCCTTCGTGGCAGTCTGGGGCCGGCCACTGGGGCGCATGTCGCCCGCGGTGGCGCCTACAGTCGCCACGGCCGTGATGCGGTTACCCTCGATAACGATGTCCACCGGGCCCCGAGGGGGCGCTCCTGTCCCGTCGATCACAACGGCATTTCGGATGACCAGCCGCTCAAACGGGCCTTCGCCCTCGGCCCGCGGGGGAGCGGGACGCGGGTCCGTCGACGCTTCCTGGGCGGTGACAGGGGTCTGAAGGGCAAGGGTCAAACCGAGAATCGGGATCAGGCCCCAAGGCCCGCGCCGAGTTGTGGCATTCATTGTGAGATCTCCATGGTTCGCGTGTTGAGGCAAGCCTACTGCCGGAGTTTGACAACCTTATGGGGAATCGACCACAGTGAACCCAACTTTCAACTGAAGCTGAACCCACCATGCGTTCCCGAAACCTGCTGACTCCGGCCCTGCTTCTCCTGAGCGCGAGCCTCTCCGGCGTGCCATCGTCGTGGGGCGCGGAATCCGTGAACCCGTCCCTCTCCCAGGACCTGCGCTATCGGCTGATCGGACCCTTTCGGGGCGGACGTACGGTCGGTGCGGTGGGTATTCCGACGCAACCAAACGTCTTCTTCGTGGGCGTGAATAACGGCGGGGTCTGGAAGACAGATGACTCGGGTCGCACCTGGAGGCCCATTTTCGATGATGCTCCCACGGATTCGGTCGGGGACCTGGCGGTCTCGCCATCGAATCCAGGCGTGCTCTCCGTTGGCACCGGCGAGGGCCTTCATCGGCCTGACCTGGGCGTGGGCGACGGGATCTTCAAGTCGACGGACGGAGGAGGCTCGTGGGCGCATGTCGGTCTTGGCGATGTCCAGCAGGTGGGCCGGCTTGTCGTGCATCCGACCGACCCGAACACCGTCTTCGTGGCCGGTTTGGGACATCCCTACGGCCCGAACGAGGAGCGCGGCGTCTTTCGCAGCACCGACGGCGGAAAGGCCTGGACGAAGGTTCTCTACGTCGACCAGAACACCGGTGCGACCCAGGTGGAGTTCGATCCGACGCAACCGTCGACGGTGTATGCGGCTCTTTGGAGCCATCGAGATCGTGGGTACTGGTCTGGTAGACCACTACCAGATCATGGACTCGCGCGGCGACGTGGTACGCCGTTTCGGAAGCGACGATAAGGCTGAGGAGATTGACGCCACGAAACTGCCCTATCCGACCTACTGGTTTCGCGCGCCGCAAGTGATCTCGGTCGGGCCTGGGCATCATCGCGTCGCCTGGGACCTGCGCCCGCCGCCCCCGGGAAGCGCGCGCGAGCTGTCCATCGCAGCCACTTACCGCAACACTCCGACCGGACCGGACGGTGCTCGGCATCCTGGGCCACGATGGCTGCTTCGCCGAGTACGTGACGGTGCCGGTTCGCAACCTGCTCGAGGTTCCGGCCGAAGTCGAAGACGAGCGAGCGGTCCTGACCGAGCCGCTGGCCGCGGCCTTCGAGATCCTCGAGGAGGTGGAGAGTTCGGGCCAGAGGGTCGCTGTTCTCGGCGACGGCCAAGCTCGGGCTCCTTACGGCGCTCGTGATCCTCGGCACGGGTGCGGAGGTGCAGGTGATCGGCAAGCATGCCGGGAAGATGCCGATTGCCGAGGCGCAGGGCGCCACACGCCGTGCCGGCGTGGCCGGCATCGATGCGGCGGCGATGCTGCTGGCTCCGGACTCGGGCGCACCGGCTTCGATCCTCGCGATCTCCACCCGCGCTTCGCCGATGTCGCGAAGACGCATTCTGATGTCGCGTTCGAGGCAGCGTTCGACGAGGCGACGGAGCCGCGGCGGTGTCGATGAAGGAAGGGCGCTGAAGCGGGGCGGGTCTTTGAGCACCGAGGCCAGCTTCGACGCCGTTACCCTCGCGGGCTTCCCCGGTTCCGGCGCCTGCGACCCTGGCGTAGCCTGCTTGGGCTTTCGGTAACGTCGTGGTCGTGGGACCGCCGTGACTTCCGCCGCCGTGGCTCGGGCGGGCGTGGCGCGGAGACGCTCGCTATACTGACGCCGTGAAAAGCGTGGCCGATGATCTCCGCCTCGAGCAGCGGGTCCGCCAGCAATCGATGTCCGCCATGGACCGAGTCCGGCTGTCTCTGACCCTCGGCGAGAACGCTGCCCAGCGGCTTGCTGATGTGCGCGGCGTCCCGCTCGCGGACGCGAGGCGATCGCTTCAGCGCCAGCGTCAGGTCGGCCGAAGGCGCTCGGCCTGTCATGACGCACTTCTGGCCTGACTCTTCACCCTTGAGTCTGCTGAAAGACGTCATCACGGCCCTGAGTCGTGAGTCCATCCCGCACGCGATCATCGGCGCGGCCGCCCTTTCCGCCCATGGCGTGTCGCGATCCACGGCCGATATCGACCTGCTCACCAACGATCCGCGCTGCCTGACCCCGTCTATGTGGACCCCGCTCTCGGGGCACTGCGAGATCGACATCAGGCGCGGGGATGAAGGTGACCCGCTCCGAGGCGTCGTTCGATTCAGCCGTCCGGGCGAGATGGATGTGGA
>JAENWE010000394.1 GCA_016650185.1 Vicinamibacteria bacterium
CTCCCGATCGCTCGGCGCTATTTCCGCCGCTTCGGAGATGAGGTGGTCCTTGAGACCTTCCGGCGCCTGGAGCAGGCGAAGCTACTTCATTCCTATCCTCCTCTGGTGGCCACCTCGGGTCGGCCGGTCGCGCAGGCCGAACACTCCATATATCTGGGCCCCGAGGGCGTGATCCAGCTGACCTAGCATGGCCTCTTCCTCCGATCGAACTCGGCTGGCCTACTCGACCGGCGGGGGCGGCGACTCCGCTCCGAAAACACTCGCGGTGGAGATGGACCGGAAGACCAGGGGCGCGCGCCTGCGTCTCGAACGGAGAGCCTCGGGCCGCGTGGTCACGGTGATCGCCGACGTGCCTGGAACTCCGGGGGACATCGAAGCGTTGGCCAAACTCTTGAAAACGCGGTGCGGCACGGGCGGATCGGTGAAGGACCTCCAGATCGAACTTCAAGGCGACAAGCGCGACGCGGTTCAACTGGTTCTTCGCGAGAGGCGGATCCCGCACAAGCTCGCCGGGGGGTAGACGGCGCCCGCGAGGGGCCCCGCTGACCTGGCTCCCTCTCTCCCCAGCCCACAAACCCCCGGGGGCGGTCGTCACTTCCTCCTGCCCCCCTGGCGTTGTCGCTCCGGCCATTCCGCTTGATAGCCTCCGCTCATGGTCAACCTCGATCGATTCCCTTTCCGCCAGACTCTCCTCGAGAACCGGACACTGCTCATCACCGGAGGCGGCACGGGCCTGGGACGCTCGATGGCCATCAAGTGCGCGAGCCTGGGCGCCAAGGTGGCGGTGGTCGGTCGCCGAGAGGAGCCGCTCAAGATCACCGTCAAGGAAATCGAGAAGGTGGGCGGCGCCGGGGCGTGCGCCCAGTGTGATGTCAGGGACGTGACCTCGGTCAAGGCGGCCTTCGACTCCATCGAAGCCTCGCTCGGGCCGGTCAACGCTCTCATCAACAACGCGGCAGGCAACTTCCTCTGCGCCTCCGAGGATCTCTCGGATAACGCCTTCGATTCGGTGGTCAAGATCGTTCTGTATGGGTCGTTCAACTGCACGAGAGAAATCGGCCGACGACTGATCAAACGTGAAGCGGAGGGGAACATTCTCTCCATCGTAACCAGCTACGCCAGCACCGGCTCCGCCTTCGTTCTTCCGTCGGCCGCCGCCAAAGCGGGTGTTCTCGCCATGATGCGGTCTTTGGCAGTCGAGTGGGCGACCTATGGAATTCGCCTGAACGCCGTCGCTCCGGGGCCTTTCAAAACCGAAGGTGCGTTTTCGCGTCTGATGGTGGGTGAATTGGAGAAACAGGCTTTGAGACGCGTGCCCTCGAAACGGTTTGGCGACCATGACGAACTGACGAACCTCATCGCCTACCTGTTGTCGGATGCGAGCCCGTATCAGACCGGCGACTGCGTGACCATTGACGGCGCCGAGGGACTCTTCTCCGGACAGCAGTTTTCGGGGTTCGCCCACATCGATCGCGCGTCCGCGAAAGAGATGATGTCGGCGGTCAAGCCGAAGAAGTAGGCGAGAGCAGCCCCGAGCCGCCCTAACGAGCGCCGAAGAGATGGAGCGAACTTGGCGGGGCGATGAGGCTCACCAGGAACCGACCATAGGTCGAGGCGGGATCGGCATGAGCCACGTCGTGCGCGTCCATGATGGCGCGGATCCAGGCGGAGAGGTCCCTCTCTTTTCCCAGCCGCGCGAGGAAGAGATGCTCCGCCACGAGGACATGGGCCACTCCCAGACTGAGCTCGTCAACTACCGGTCGTCGACCTGACCCCAGGTTTTCGATAGCGGCTCTCAGGGCATGGTAAGCGGGAGTGAAAAACGGCTCCGCATCGAGGTCGAGAGCCTTCCGCCTCCCCTTCCCAAAGTTGATGCCATGGAAGGATGGCCCGATACCATGGACGTGCAGGAGCAGTCGAAGGAGGCGGAGCCTCAGTCCCAGGCCCGAGGCTCTGCCTTGAACTCGGGAGGTCAGAGGCACCAGGGAGGCAAAGAAAAATCCGCGGAACAAAAAACGAGCGATCCTCGGAGTTTGAGGGAGAGGATCCAGAGGCTTGGCAACCGCGAACTCTCCGGTGAGAGACAGGTACTCCTCGAATTTCTCGCGGTCGAGCTTGAGCACGCGTGGGCGCATCCAATCGTCGACCACCATCGCGATGCGGCGAAGGTTGCGACGAATCGAGAAGGTCGGCCGATGAAGGTCCAGAAGGCGACGGAACACCCATCGCATGGATTCGAGAGCGTCTGGATCGAGGGGAACGCCTTTCACCCATTCCAGGGGACGATCCGATGGCTCGCTAGCCAGTCGCCAGGACCGAGCGAGGGACCCGATTTCTTTTTGCTGGGCCTCGAGTGAGCGCCCTTCGTTCCGAGCCACGGTGGGGCAGCAGAAGCTGGAGCTCACGCGGGTCTCGCCCGACATAGCGTCGAACGAGAAGGGGAACATCTGACAGGTAAGAGGCTTGGCGCTTCCCCCCAGTTCCTCGTGGATTCGGCATCGGTTCTCGGCCGAGAGAAAGCCGCAGACCCCGTCAGGACGCTTTCGGATGCGAAGGAGTCCGGTGCCGGCAAACTCGAACGGCGATGAGGCGGCGCCTGGCTCCTCGGAGGCGGTTTCTCGAAACCAGCGACCGGCGTTCCTCGCCTCGAGCCGCTCCTTCTCCGCGTCCGTCACCACGATGTCGAAGGCGCGCCGGCAACACTCGCCGCAACTGAGGCAGGTGAAGTTCTGCTCGGCGTCAAAGACCAGGGTCATGGAGCGATGGCTGGGAGACAGGGATTCGAACCCCGATTCTACGGTTCAGAGCCGCATGTCCTACCGTTGGACGATCTCCCAGCGAGACGAGAGCGAAGGGGCAGTCTAGGGAAGAGGGTGTGTCCGCGTCAATGAGCGGATGGCTCCGCTTGGCCTTCCCTCTTGGAGGGGCGATGCGCCGCCCAAAAAAACGAACCCCCGGGGGAGTCCCCCGGGGGCTTGCTGACGTGGCGCGACCTCTAGAACTCGAAGCGAGCGCCGAGCTGCGCCGTCCGGGGGGCGGCCCCGGCGCGGAGTGAGGTCAATCGCAGGAAGTTGGTCGAAAAGCGATCGCCGGTCGGACTATTGAAGTTCGCCCGGTTGGTGAGGTTGAACACTTCGCCGAACAACTCGACCTTCCGGACTCCCAGTTTGACGCTGTAACCGAGACGCACGTCCGCCTGGAAGAAGCTCGGGCCGAGCGCTCCGTTGCGTCCCCCGTCGCTCTTAATTGTCACCGCGTTCGAACCCGTGCCCGAATAGCTGCCGGCGGGTAGAGGCTCAAACAGGATTCCGTTCTGGTCGTTGTCCCGGCTCGTATCCTGGATGGTGAAAGCGTTCCCGGAGACGTATCGGACGATGGTCGAGAACGTCAATCCCCCGGTTCCTGGCACCCGGGCCGCGCCGCTGAAGACGAAATTGTGCGGACGGTCGAAGTCGGTCGGACCCTGGTTCAGGTCTAGTCGAAGGTCGTCGAGCAACTGGAAGCTGCTTGTTGGAATGAAGCCTTCAGGGGTGTTTCCGCGCGAGCTAGAAAAGGTGTACGAAACGCGGAACTGGTAGCCATGCGAGTAGCGCTTCTCGATTCCAAGGAGCAATGAGTCGTATTCCGTGCGGCCTTCGTTGATGGGCGTGAGCACGCTCGTCACGAAGTTCGGATCGACGCGCCTGACCGCGGCCGTCCGCGCGTTGCTGGCTCGCAGGCCGGGATTGAGGTCCCGGCGCATAAGCTGATCGCGCCCGAAGGCGTGGACATAGTCCACATTGATCGACATATCCCTCGAAAGCTGCCTCTCGAAGCCCGCCGAAATCTGATCCGTATACGGGATAACCCGATCGGGATTGTCCAGTGTGACGGTGCCCGTGTTCTTGAGCTTCGATCCCGCAGGGTAGAGCTGATTCAGCAGGGCCCGGTTCAGGGTAGGACCGTTCACCAGGAACGGATCGGTCGGAAGGCGACCAGCGGAGGGACCAGGGTCGATATTAGTGGCCGGGAAGGTCGCCGTGAAAGAGTTCGAGAACACGCCGCCGGTGATGATGGCGCTGACCAACTCCAAATGGCTCTTGTCATAGAACCGGCCCACGCCGCCGCGGATGGCGGTCTTCCCGTCTCCGCTGAGATCGTAGGCGAATCCGAGCCGCGGCGAGATGTTGTTCTTATCGATTGGATAGTCGTCGACGTTCGAAAAGCGCGGATTGTCGACTTCCTGGAAGGGGATCTTTTCGAGGTCGTACCGAACGCCGAGGCTTATGGTCAGACGATCGCCAGTCTTCCACTTGTCCTGAATGAAGGCGGTGTAGAAGTGCTCCTTCTGGGTGTATTCTGAGGGTCCGGGAACCCGGACGCTCAGTCGATCCGGATAGGTGCGCGGATCGGCGGAATTGAACGGCTCATTGCTGCGCGAGAAGCTGAACGTTCCGTTCCAGTTGTCCTGAGCGCTTGAGAAGACGTTGACGTATTCATATTGAAGGCCCGCCCGGATGCTGTGGTCGCCCTTGGACCCGGGAATGAACCAGGAGAAGGTGTTATCGAATTGATACGCGTTGTTGACCCGGCCCTGCATCACATTGCTCTGCTGGTCGGTGAAGGTCTGGAAGGCCAGCGTCGGCTTGAGTTGGTCGCCATGGCCTCCGTTGCCGTTGAAGGCCGGGTTGGCGAAAGCGACATCTTCCTGGGTGAAGGCCACTCGGAAGGTGTTGAACTTCGTGTTGCCAAAGGACGAGTTGAGGGTGGCCACCGACGTTTGATCCACATCCACCTCCTCCCGTGACGCGGCTTCGGTCACCGGCCCGATAATCTGGTTCGTCTGCGGCGATGACTCACGCAGCCATCGGATGTTCCAGGAGTGCTTCGCGTTGATCTGATGATCGAACCTGACGAGTGTGTTCCAGACCCGATCTTTGGTAACCGGGGAGGCGTTGAGTTCGGGCCGCGCGGGGATATTGATCTCAGCGGCGCGGTCGTTCACCACTCTCTCCACGCTGGTGAAGAAATGAGCCTTGTTCTTGATGACCGGGCCTCCGAGAGTGAAGCCAAACTGCTGAAACCTGGTTTCGGGTTTCGGAGTGTTGTTCTGCTTGGCGAAAAAGCTCTTCTCGGTCAGGGAAGCGTCCTGGAGGAAGTAGAAGGCCGAGCCCTTGAATTCATTGCCGCCCTGCTTGGTAACGGCATTCACCACGGCGCCGCTGGTTCGGCCGAACTCCGCGTCGTACTGGCTGGTCAGGACCTGGAACTCCTGGATCGATTCGATCGGGGTGCGCGCCTGGGTTCCGGCCCGCTGCCCGATCACGTCATCGTTGTTGTTCGCGCCATCTACAAGGTAGTTGTTGTTCCGGGAATCCTGGCCATTCGCGCTCACGGAATCGGAGCCGAACGATTCGGTCGAAATGCTGGGCACGATGCCGGGCAGAAGGCCGAGGAAGCCCACGAAGTTCCGGTTGATGGAAGGCAGGGACACGAGGTCCTGTGAAGTCAGGCTGCCGCCCACCTCCTTCGAGGTGACGTCCACGATGGGGGCGTCGGCCGAAACCGTCAACTCTTCAGTGAGCCCTCCGACTTCGAGACGAATGTCGATAGTGGCGGTTTTGCCGACTTCGAGGCGAATGTCCTTGTGAGAGTACTTCTTAAAACCGGAGAGCTCACCAGAGACTTCATACTGTCCCGGAACCACTCCGGAGAGGAAGTAGACGCCATCCGTGCTCGTAACTCCCTGTCGAAACACGCCGCTCGCCTGGTTTCTCACCAAAACCGTCACGCCGGGAAGAGCCCCGCCGCTGGAGTCGGTGACTCGACCCCGAATCTCGGCCGTCCCCTGCTGCGCGAGCGCAGGTGACGCTACCCCAACCAGAATCGCCAGGAGAAGGGGTGTTATCAATGCATTGAGTTTTCGCATGCTTACCTCACAGAAAACGGGAGACACAATGCCTCCCCGTGAATTTGGGGCTTTAGACTGCAACTGTCGTGCCGACGGTCGAGCTATTTCGGCCCCTCCCCGTAAGGCCGTTTGAAAAACCCAGTCGTACCTGATCTTGTGGGCGAGGTCGGACGCCTCGAAGGTCGACAGCGTCGAGCGTGTTTCATAGGATGCAACGCTCGATTCACTCAATGATGCATTCTTTTGGAGGCAACTTCAACGCGCCGGATCGACTTCTCCCCTCTCGGCAGATGGTCAGTTCGCCGAGGGTGATGCTTTCCCGGCCCGGCCAGGATGACCGAGGCGTCGCGAGATCTGGTTGGCGGTCGCCACAACCTTCGAAGCGACGAGAGGCAACGAGTCCTTGGGCATGCGGTTCGTCGGTCCCGCGACGCTGACGCCCGCGACCACTCGACCCTCCAGGTCAAAGATCGGAGCTGCCACACAACGGAGGCCCGCGAAAATCTCTTCGTCATCCAGGGACCAGCCACGGGCGCGCACGCGGCGAAGGTCCTGCCGAAGGGCTTCTCGGTCGGTCAGGGTTCGGGGTGTGCGCGAGAGGAGGGTCACGTCCGCGAGGTAGGTTTCCAGGCGGTCCGGCTCCATGTGCGCGAGGATGGCTTTCCCGATTCCGGTGCAATACGCAGGAGCGCTGCGACCGGTCGACTGGGGTAGGCGGAGGGGTTGTGCGCATTCCGAGCGCAAGATGTAGACGACGTCCGTGCCTTCCAGGATGCCGAGGCTCGCCGTCTCGCCGCTCTCCGCAACGAGGGCGTCGAGAAAGGGCGGAGCAAATTGGCCCACATCCAGGCGAGAGACCGCGGCCAGCCCCAGCTCGAAAAGCCCGAGTCCGAGGCGGTATCGTCCTGTCACTTCGTCGACGGCGACAAATCGATGTCTACGCAACGCATCGAGAAGCCTTAGCGCGGTGCTCTTATGAAGGCCGGCTTCCGAGAAATCACTGAGCCTCTTTTCGACCGGTCCTTGGGCGAGGAATTTGAGAAGCAGGATTGAACGATCGAGCAGGCGACTGGAGTACGCCTTCCGAGGGCGAGGGCCTTTCGCAACACGCTTGATCGGGATCTTCACGCCGGGCGACAGTTGTGATGCCATCGTTTCACTCTATGCAACGCGTTGTTCTGAACTGAAATCGCCCAATGCGACGGACTGTCGGCGATCAGAGGGCGCAGGGCCTCGGAACCAAATCCTGCAACCTTCGTACCGCCTCAACGGCTTTGGCTAAAAAATTCCTTTCTTCGACAAGGCGCCTCCGAGGACCAAGGCCGTGCGGCAAGTAAAATCCGGGCATGAAGAAGGATTCTTTCGGATCGCACGCCAAAATCCAGACCAAGAGCGGCAATTTCTCCATTCATCGGCTGGACGCTCTCAAGAAATCCGGGGTCGCCCCCCACCTTGAGACCCTCCCGTTTTCCATTCGCATCGTTCTGGAAGCCATCCTTCGTTCGGTTGACGGAGAACTGGTCCACGACGAGGATGTGAAGAACCTGGCCGGCTGGAATGCCAAAGAGCCGAAGGACATCGAGGTGCCCTTCATGCCCGCACGCGTCATCCTTCAAGACTTCACCGGCGTGCCCTCCGTGGTCGATCTCGCCTCGATGCGCGCGGCGGTAAAGCGCCTCGGACACGACCCGCGCAAGGTCAACCCACTCGTGCCGGTCGACCTCGTGGTCGACCACTCGGTCCAGGTGGATGCCTACGGCTCGAAGGACGCGCTCGCGCACAACGCCAAGCTCGAGTTCGAGCGGAACAATGAGCGCTATGAGTTCTTGCGCTGGGGCCAGAAGGCGTTCGACAACTTCCGCGTAGTCCCACCGGCGACCGGCATCGTCCATCAGGTGAATCTCGAGTATCTCGCGAAGGGAGTCCTAAGCAAGACCGAGAATGGCGAGACCTTCGCGTTCCCCGATACCCTGGTGGGCACGGACTCGCACACCACGATGATCAACGGTCTGGGGGTGCTCGGTTGGGGCGTGGGCGGGATCGAGGCGGAGGCGGCCATGCTGGGCCAGCCGCTTTACATGGTGACGCCGCAGGTCATCGGCATGAGGCTGGTCGGACGACTGAGCGAAGGCGTCACCGCCACCGACATGGTTCTGACCATCACTCAAGCCTTGCGCAAGAAGGGCGTGGTCGAGAAGTTCGTGGAGTTCTATGGCCCGGGTTTGGACGGCATGCCGCTCGCCGATCGCGCCACCATCGCGAACATGGCTCCCGAGTATGGAGCCACCTGCGGTTTCTTCCCCACCGATGACGAGACCTTGCGATACCTCCGCAACACCGGCCGCACCGCAGACGAGGTCGACCTGGTCGAGCGATACTTGAAGGAACAGGGCCTCTTCCGCACGAAAGACTCCGCCGAGCCCATTTTCACCGACATGATCGAGCTCGATCTGTCGACCGTCGAGCCGTCTCTCGCCGGCCCCAAGCGCCCCCAAGACCGCGTGGCTTTGAAGTCGATGAAGGAGTCCTTCCGCAAATCGCTGGTGGCTCCGGTGAAGGATCGTGGTTTCGGCCTTGGTCCGGACGACCTCACCCGATCCGCCTTGGTTGAGATGAAGGGTGAGACCAGCGCCATCGCCCACGGAGCCGTCGCCATCGCCGCCATCACGAGTTGCACGAATACGTCCAACCCCTCCGTCATGCTGGGAGCGGGCCTGGTGGCAAGGAAGGCGGTGGCCAAGGGCTTGACGATGAAGCCATATGTGAAGACATCGCTCGCGCCGGGGTCGAAGGTGGTCACGGAATATCTGGTGAAGTCGGGTCTGATGGGCGACCTCGAAGCCCTCGGCTTCAACGTGGTCGGCTATGGCTGCACGACGTGTATCGGAAACTCCGGTCCACTGCCCGCGGCCGTCTCGAAGGCGGTCCATGAGAACAAACTGGTGGCTTCGGCGGTGCTGTCCGGCAACCGCAACTTCGAGGGGCGCGTGAACCCCGACGTGAAGGCGAACTACCTCGCCTCGCCGCCTCTGGTCGTGGCCTACGCCCTCGCCGGCACCACCGACATCGACCTCACCACGGAGCCGATCGGAATGGACAAAGCGGGCGCCCCGGTGATGCTGAAAGATATCTGGCCGACGATGAAGGAAGTCGCGGAAGCCGAGGCCTCCGTGACTGGGGAACTCTTCACGAAGAGCTACGCCGATGTATTTGGAGGCAATCCGGACTGGAACGCCATTTCCGTGGCCGAGGGCTCTCTTTTCGACTTCAAGGAAGCGTCGACCTACATCCAGGAACCGCCTTTCTTCCAGGGCCTTTCCATGGAGCCCGCTCCCCTTCAAGGCATTGAAGACGCGCGCATCCTGGCCATGTTCTCGGACTCGATCACCACCGATCACATCTCGCCCGCCGGTGACATCGCGGCCGCATCTCCGGCCGGCGATTTCCTGAAGGCCCGAGGGGTGGAGAAGGAGGACTTCAACTCGTACGGCGCTCGGCGCGGCAACGATCGCGTCATGGTCCGCGGCACGTTCGCGAACATCCGGCTCAAGAACCTGATGGTGCCGGGAGTGGAGGGCGGCGTCACCGTGCTCCAGCCTGGTGGCGAACGGATGCCCATCTATGACGCGGCCATGAAGTACCAGGAGACCGGGACCCCTCTCGTGATTCTCGCCGGCAGGGAATACGGTTCAGGTTCGTCGCGCGACTGGGCGGCCAAGGGCACGTTGCTCCTGGGCGTGCGCGCGATCATCGCGGAGAGCTTTGAGCGCATCCACCGCAGCAATCTCGTGGGCATGGGCGTTCTGCCCATCGTCTTCAAGACCGGCCAGAACGCCGAGAGCCTGGGCCTCAAAGGAGATGAGACCCTTTCCATCGGTCGTCTGGAGGCCTTAAGCCTGATCCCGCGTCAGTCCCTCACCCTGAAGGCCACACGCCCGGACGGCTCGACGTTCTCGTTTGATGGGACCTGCCGCCTCGACACCACGGTAGAGATCAACTACTACAAGAACGGCGGCATCCTGCAGACGGTCCTGCGCAAGATGCTCCGCTAGCAATCAACTCTCCAGCCTCTCGTACTCGGCTCCAGCCAGCCAGCGTTGGACCTCCGAAAGAACGAGGCCAAGGCGCGGGGCCACGAAGAGAACGTCTTGCATCCGGTCATGGGCATAGGTCTGCTCGATGACTTCGGCCAACCGGAACGGACGCCGGTCGACAGCGTCCGAGAAGGCATGCGGCAGCTCTCCGAAGGACGAGAGGAGTCCGGCGCCGTACGCTCGAAGACCCTTCTGCTCCTCGACCAGGCCGAACTCCAGCGTGAACCAGTAGAGCCGCAGCAGGGCCTCGAGCTGACGCGGCGACGCGGACGTCGCCGCTCGACCGATGACTTCATTCAATCGAGCGGCATCAGGATCGGTCAGCATCGGAGCATGACCGACCGCCTCGTGAACGAGATCCGGCTCGGGCGTGTAGTCGGGCCGCGAGCCATGCCGCAGATACACGGTGCAGGGTTGGCGCCTCTTTCCCAGATGGGCGAGAAACTCCCGGGCGTCGAGGAGACCATCGGTCAGAACAAGCCCAAACCCCGTCTCGCGACTCAGGTTTTGAGCCAGCGACGCCGGAGCCGGCGGCATTTTAGTCGACATTCCCAGCCGACGGAATCCTTCGAGATACGTCGCGGCGGCGTGGCTCTGGTGAAGGCCGGCCAAATGGTCCATGATGGCCCGCCAGACGACGACCTCGGATTCCGTGTATTGAA
>JAENWE010000395.1 GCA_016650185.1 Vicinamibacteria bacterium
ACCGACGCCCTGTTCGCCGCCGCCCAAACCGCGGAACGGGGTGACACTGAAGCGGCGCTTGTGGGGTTGCGCGACATCGTCGCGACGCATGGCGAGGCGTGTTCGGAGCTTTGGAAGGCGGACACTCCGAGCGACCTTGACGCCTTCGTAGCGGCGACCACCACCCAGATCGACATGCTCTTGCGGGGCGTCTCCTTGCTTCGGGAGCTATCCGCACGCAGTCGTGACGCCATCGTGGCTTTTGGCGAACTCCTGAGTTCGCAGATTCTCGCCGCCTACCTGCACTCGGAGGGCGTGCCCACTTCGTGGCTCGATGTTCGACGCGTCATGCGCACCGACGCACGTTTCGGCGGAGCCGAGCCGCAAACCGCGGAGATCGCGAACCTGGTGAGAACAGAACTCCTGCCTCTCATGGGCCCGGGTCGCGTCGTCGTCACTCAGGGATACGTGGGCGCCACCTCAGAGGGCATCACCACCACCCTGGGCCGCGGAGGCAGCGACTACTCGGCGTCGATCCTCGGAGCGGCGATCTGCGCCGAGGAGGTTCAGATCTGGACCGATGTCGAGGGCATTCTCACCGCGGATCCGCGGATAGTGCCCGAAGCCTCGCCCATCCTAGAACTCAGTTTCCGGGAAGCGGCGGAACTCGCGGCCTTCGGCGCCAGAGTCCTCCACCCGGCCACCATTCAACCTGCGGTGGAAGCCGACATTCCCGTCACCGTGCGGCATACCCTGCGGCCGGCGGGAAAGTTCAGCACGATCACCTCGAGAGGTGGGAGCGGATCGCCGCGTCCGGCCACCGCCATCGCCAGCCGCAGCCCAATTCAAGTCATCACCATCGAAAGCACGAGGATGCTGGCTCAGAGCGGTTTCCTGGCCCGCATTTTCGAGGTGTTCGGCCGCCTGGGCGCGTCGGTCGATGTGGTGGCGACTGCCGAGGTCAGCGTGTCGCTCACCGTCGAGGCGAGCGCCCCCGTGGAGGCAATCAAGAAGGAACTGAGCGCTTTCGCGAAAGTGAGCGTGGCGCCCGACCGCGCCTTGGTGGCTCTCGTGGGCGAGCGCCTCAAGCAGACTCCGGGGCTCGCCGCCCGAGTCTTTGGATCCTTGTCCTCGATCAACGTGGAGATGATTTCGATGGGCAGCAACGAGATCAATCTGAGTCTCGTGGTTGAGCGCAAAGACGAATCCGCGGCGGTTCGTCTTCTGCACCACGCCCTCTTCGCCACGAAGGGAGGATCCTAAAAGTGAAGGTTGGCCTTTTCGGACGGGGGCGACTCGCCTCCGCCATCGCAACTAAAGGCGGCGAGACCGTCGTCTGGATGCTCGGACGTGACGACTCTCCCCCCGAGGGAGCGAACGTGGATGCCGTCATCGACGCCTCCACGGGAAGCGCCGTCAACACCCATCTTGGGTGGGCGCTTCAAAACGGCGTGGATCTCATCATCGGGGCTACGGGCTGGTCGATTCCCGATCTGACGGATCGGGTGGGCGACCGGATCGGTGTCGTGGTGGCTCCGAATTTTTCTCTATCCGTGGCTCTTTATGCGCGTCTTTCCCTGGTGATGGCACGCTTCGCCGCACTGGATCCGGGCCGCGACCCATACATCGTCGAGCACCATCACGCCCGCAAGAAGGACGCGCCTTCCGGTACCGCGAAGCTTCTGGCCGGCGTCATCTTGAAAGGCTGTCCCCGGAAGACCGAGTGGGCGCTCCAGGGGCCGGGCGAGCTCAAGGAACACCAGTTGAGCGTCTCCGCCATTCGCGCCGGGCACACCTACAGCTCTCACATCGTGGGCATCGACGCCCCCGCCGAGACTCTGGAGCTTCATCACGCGTCTCGGTCCGCCATGGCCTACGCCGACGGGGCCCTGCGCGTGGCCGCGTGGGTTCGAGGACGCAAGGGAGTATTCACCATCGACCAGTTTTCCGAGGAAACACTCGATCCCCTTTTCAGAGAGGTCAAACCATGAGCGCCGATTTTTCCGGGCTGTCCGTCGCCCTCGCCACGCCCTTCGACGCCTCGGGCGATATCGACATGAAGGCGTTCCGGGCCCTGGTCCGGCACGTGGCCTCAGGCGGAGCGGACGTATTGGTGGTGCTCGGCTCCACCGGCGAGGCCGCCACCATCGTCGAGGATGAGCGCGACCCATTGATCGCAGCCTGCCTCGAGGAGGCGGGGGGAAAGAAGGTGGTGGCGGGCACCGGCCACAACTCAACGAGGCAGACCATGGCCTGGACCAGGCGCGCTCAGGAGTTGGGCGCACACGGCGCTCTCATCGTGACGCCGTTCTACAACAAGCCGACGCCTCAGGGCCTGGTGGCGCATTTCCGCGCCGCTGCCGATGCCGCTCCCGGCCTCCCGTTCATCGTCTATAACGTTCCCGGCCGCACCGGGTTGAACCTCACCCCGGTCGCCCTCCAGATGCTTTGGCAGAACGCCCAGGTTGTGGCGGTGAAGGAATCGAGCGGCAACGTAGCCCAGATCAGCGAGGTGTCGCGCACACTCCCGCCCGGCAAGACGCTCCTCTCGGGCGATGACAACCTTGCTCTTGCCTCCATCGCGGTGGGGGCCAGTGGGCTGGTGTCCGTGCTCGGGAATCTCGTTCCCAAGGAAACGAAGCAACTGGTCGACGCGGCCCGCGCGGGAAAGCGTGCCGAGGCGGTCGCCATCAACAATCGTCTTCTGCCGCTCATCGACGCCCTCTTCGTCGAGAGCAATCCAATTCCCCTGAAAGCGGGTTTGAAGATACTCGGCCTTGGAGAGGACCATGTCCGCCTCCCCTTGACCACGGCCACGGAGGCGACGCGCACGCGCCTCAAGGAAGCGCTCGCCCTCGCCGGGATCAAGGTTTAGGGCGCGCGAGCGTGGATCTTCAGACGCTCCAGACGTTCTACGATCGGCCTCCTGCGGAGGCGGCGGCGGATGCGCGGTGGCCCGAGGCCCACAAGGCTCTGTTGATCGGTCTCGAGTCCGGAGTCATCCGCTCGGCCCAGCCGGACGGAGATGGAGACTGGCGGGTTCACTCCTGGGTGAAGCAGGCCATTCTCGCCGGGTTCCGCGCCTCGAAAATGGTCGAGCTGCCGGGCGCCTTGTTTCCATTCATCGACAAGACCGCCTTTCCTGCGAGGGTGTTTTCCGTGGAGGACGGAATTCGAATGGTGCCGGGTGGATCGAGCGTCCGCCGTGGATCGTTCATTAGTCCGGGCGTGACCGTGATGCCGCCCGCGTTCATCAACATGGGCGCTTTCGTTGATGAAGGAACGATGGTGGATTCGCACGCTCTCGTGGGCTCCTGCGCGCAGATCGGAAAGCGGGTCCATCTTTCCGCCGCCGCTCAGCTCGGCGGCGTGCTCGAGCCGGCGGGAGCCCGGCCGGTGATCGTCGAGGACGACGCGTTCGTGGGCGGTCTGGCCGGAGTGTTCGAAGGGGTGCGGGTGCGTCGTCGCGCGGTGCTCGCGAGCGGCGTGGTGCTCACGGCATCAACTGTGATCTACGACCTCGTGAACGAACGCGAGTGGACGCGCGACGTTCCCGAGGGCGCGGTCGTGGTGCCGGGATCACGACCGGCCAGGGGCGCTTTCGCCGAAGGGCGCGGACTTCAGCTCGCCACCGCCCTCATCGTGAAGTACCGCGACTCCCGCACCGACGCCGCCACCGCCCTCGAGTCTGCCCTGCGCTGATCGATCAGCCGACGTGGATGCGGGGCCGATGCGCAGGGTCCGAGACGGCGCGCCGCAGGACCTCCTGGGTGACGGGCGCTGTATCGCCCTCACCAAGGAAGATGTACTTGAGAACGTAGGTGATGGGGTTGCCCTCGGTCCAGCCAAAGTAGGCATGGGCCGTGCGACCCGAGCGTTTCTGAGCCTCGATCAGAATCGCGGCGATGGCATTCGGAATCGCGGGAGACACGCAGCGCAGAATCCGATATCCGCCGAGGCGAACCGCCCGGACCTCCAACTCTTCTTTGGTGAAACTCGACGCATCGCCCTGAGTGACTTCCAGGAAAACAAAGGGCTCTCCGGCGTTGAGCGCGTGATCCTCTCTGGCGCGCCGTTCCTTGGCGGCATACTCCTCCATGGCCTGCCGGTTGGGCCGATGGGCAATGATGCGAACGGGCTGAGGCGCCAACGCCTCGAGAAACTCCGTCGCCTTCGGTGAAAACCTCACCGTCTCGATGCGCAGTTCGGTGGAGCGCTGGAAGCGGGACAGGATGGAGAGAAAGACGATCCCGGCTATGAAGAGAAGGGAAATGGCGAGCCCCATGGGAGCCCTCACCACCACGGTCACGGTGGTATAGGCGAAGACCAGGGCCATCACCGCATACATCCACTTGTGGTCTTTCTCTCGCCATTTTTGGATGGCCACGGCGAGGGCGGCCGAGCTCATCATGGCGAGGACTCCGGTGCCGTAGGCATCGCCTTGGGCCTTGACGCTGGCGTCGAAAAACCAGGTGACCACGAGGGTGATGGAGGTGAAGACGAGCACCAGCGGGCGAGTAGCCCGGGCCCACTCGGGCGCCATCCCATAAGGGGGCAGGTACTGAGGCACGAGGTTGAGGAGGCCGGCCATGGCGGAAGCGCCTGCGAACCAAAGGATGGCGATGGTCACGGCATCGTAGAACGTGCCGAATCCATCCCCGAAGAGCTCATGGGCCAGAAAGGCGAGTGCGCGGTCATGCGCTTTCCCGCCCGGTTGGTGAGCCTCGATGGGAATCAGAACCGTGGTGACGAACGAGGATGCGATCAAAGCCAAGCTCATGATGAGCGCGGCCATGAGCAGGAGCTTTCGCGCGTTGCGGATTCTTCCGAGGGGCGTTTCTTCGGTGTCGGTGGCGTCGCCGCGAACCAGAGGCATCACCTGCACACCCGTTTCGAACCCGGAGAGTCCGAGGGCGATCCGCGGAAACACGAGAAGGCCGACCAAGAACGCGGAGCCAAAGCCTCCGTGCAGCGACATGACGCTCACCACCCAGTTCTCGACGAGTTCGGGGCGCCTCGAGATTTCGAGAAACGCCCGGCCGAGGACCACCGCGTTGGCGATCAGATAGGTGACCACGATGAAGACGGCGACCCCGATCGCCTCATGAAGGCCCTTGAGGAAGACGGCGCCGAGCCCGACGAGGAGCAGGCCGGTCACGACGACCGCATGATGCACCAGAAAGTCCGGCACATACGGGTTTTCCACGATATGGGCGGTCGCGTCCGCGGCCGACAAAGTCATGGTAATGATGTAGGCGGTGAAGGTGAACCCGAGAAGGATGAGTACCAGGGCCTTGCCCCTCCACTTGGTCAGGAGGTGTTCCAGCATGGACACGCTGCCGCGGCCGTGCGGCGAGTAGCGCGCCACCTGACGGTAGACGGGCAGGGCAACGAAGAGGGTCACGAGGACGAGAATGGTGGTGGCGATAGGGGAGAGGGCTCCCGCGGCCAGGATGGCAATTCCCGGCTGATAGCCGAGGGTCGAGAAGTAATCGACGCCGGTGAGGCACATGACCTGCCACCAGGGGGCGGTGGGCTTCGCCGCGGACGGATCGTCGCGGCCGTGCATGAGCCACTCCCCCAGCCATCGCCCGTCGCGCCTCGGGTTCGTGTTACCGGGCGCGAGATCCCCAGGAGCGATCGTTGGATCGCCCTCTATCCTGTCACTCATTGGCAGGGCGAAGCATAGCGAATACTTGAGCCCGGCTTGGAGGGCCGGAATCGCCTGGCTGAATCGAGCAGGTCAGCGACGCTTGAAGACCAGAATGTCATGGCTCAGGGTCACGGTCAGGGAAGTGAGCGCTTCAATCGCGGCTTGCTCACTTCGCCTGAAACCGCGGTAGGTGGCGCTGAGGAGATCCCGAAGCTCAGGGGGTTCCAACGTCCGGCTCTCTCGGACCGTCATGCGATCGGCGAGGGTGAAGCGGGCGTGCAGGTCGTTTCTGACCTTGTCGGTGCGGGACTTGAGAACCTTGGCGCCCTGAATTCGTTCCCGCAGCTCGATCAGATCGTCAGGGCCGGGTACAGCCACAAGGATCAGGCCCCTCTCTCCGAGCACTCGCTCGAACTCGATGGCGTTGACCCGGGAATCGATCGCGGACAGAACGTCGAACGACTCCTCGGCGTAGGGCAGGGTCCGGTCGGCGTTTGCAACCACGAAGAGAACCTCCGGCGAGGCCTTCGCCGCAAGCTCGATTGAAGCGGGAGAGATATCCATCCCGTGACGCTCCAGGCCCGGATGTTCTTGGAGGGAGCGAAGAAAGCCTCCTTCACCGCAGCCGACATCGAGGAGGGATGCCGGGTCGTTTCCGAGCCGGGTCCTAAGGGCCCCGGCTAGAGCCTGATACACCGGGACGGTGTGCCCCCTGGTTGCGACTCTTCGGCGGGCCATGGCCGTTTCACGGGAGTCGCCCGGTTTTCGAGACCTTCGGTCCTGCGGTTGCAGGAGGTTCAAAGAGCCGGAGCGATGTGGGTCGAAGGAGTGTTCGTGGAGACAGACCCACCGCGGACCTGCGTGAATCAATGGTTCTCCGCAGCCTCGAACGGGGCATTTGAGGACCACGCTCATTCCCGCCGACCCGTCTCGCCCGGGGGGCGTCTCGGGCAAGTCGGTCTCATCTACAGGGGGATGTTCCCGTGTTTCTTGGGCGGATTCTTATCGCGTTTGGTCCGGGTCATTTCGAGACCGGCAATAATCCGACGTCGGGTCTGACGTGGTTCGATCACGTCATCGATGAAGCCGCGATCGGCCGCGACGTAGGGATTCGCAAACTTGTCCTTGAACTCCTGGACTTTCGCGAGACGCATGGCGATGGCGTCTTCGGCCGCCGCCAGTTCGCGACGGTAGAGAACATTCACGGCACCCTCCGGACCCATCACTGCGATCTCCGACATCGGATAGGCAAGGTTCAGGTCGGTGCGGATGTGTTTGGAGGACATGACACAGTAAGCGCCGCCATAGGCCTTGCGGGTGATGACCGTGATCTTCGGAACCGTGGCCTCGGCATAGGCATAGAGAAGTTTGGCCCCGTGGCGGATGATCCCGCCGTATTCCTGGGAGGTGCCGGGAAGAAACCCGGGCACATCCTCGAAAGTGACGAGGGGAATGTTGAAGGCGTCGCAAAAACGGACGAAACGGGCGGCCTTCACCGAAGCGTCGATGTCGAGGCAGCCGGCAAGGACGGCGGGCTGATTGGCGACGATGCCGACGCTCTTGCCCGCGAAGCGCGCGAAACCGACCACGATGTTCCCCGCGTAGTGCTCGTGGACCTCAAGGAATCGACCGTCATCGACCACTGCGGCGATGAGCTTCTTCATGTCGTACGGTTTGCTCGGATCTTCGGGGATCAGAGTGTCCAGAGCCGGATCCTCGCGATCGCTCGGATCCGTAGTGGCATGAAGGGGCGCTTCTTCGAGATTGTTGGAGGGCAGGTACGACATCAGCTCGCGAATGAGCAGGAGGCAGGCGCGATCATCGTCCGCGGCGAAATGGGCGACCCCGGACCGGGCGTTGTGGGTCATGGCGCCGCCGAGGTCTTCCTTGGAGACCTCCTCGTGGGTGACCGTCTTGATGACGTCGGGTCCGGTGACGAACATGTACGAAGTGTCCTTCACCATCAGGTTGAAGTCGGTGATGGCGGGGGAATAGACGGCGCCGCCGGCGCAAGGTCCGAGGATGGCCGAGATTTGTGGGATGACGCCCGAAGCGAGGGTGTTCCGCAGAAAGATGTCGGCATAGCCGCCGAGGGAGGCTACCCCTTCCTGGATGCGAGCGCCGCCCGAGTCGTTGAGGCCGATGACCGGCGCGCCCATCTTCATGGCCAGATCCATGACCTTGCAGATCTTGAGGGCGTTGGTTTCCGAAAGACTGCCGCCGAAGACGGTGAAATCCTGGGCGAAGACAAACACCAACCGGCCGTCGATCCGCCCGAATCCGGAAATGACGCCATCGCCGGGAATTTTTTGGTCGGCCATGCCGAAGTCGGTGCAGCGATGCTCGACGAGTTTGTCCAGTTCCTCGAGAGTGCCCTCGTCGAGAAGAATCTCGACCCGCTCGCGCGCGGTGAGCCGACCTTCGCGGTGCTGCCGTTCGCGCCGCTCGAGGCCGCCACCCTCCTCGGCCCGACGGATTTTGTCCCGGAGAACCGCTACCCGGTCAGTCATGTTTGTCTTGAGTCTCGACTAGTTGTCCAAGCGGCCGCACTGGGATGCGCCGCAGGGAGGGCCTTCGCCGCATCCGCCGAAGGACGGCTGGGGATCTCGCGGGCGGGTGTCGCTGCCCGTGGAGACCGCGAAGGTCGAGAGGAGGCGCGTGACGTCGGCGGCTCCGCAGCTCGGACAGTCCGGCTGGTCGTTGAAAGTGCGGGCGTACTTCTCGAACGGCCGGGCGCACTGGGAGCATTGATATTCGTACAGGGGCATAGGAGTGGCGATGATATCCGCTGACGGGCCATCACCCGAGACCGCGTGGAGAGCGGGCTAAGGGACGACGATCCTGAGAGCGGGACTCGGCAGGCTCTCGTTTCCGCCATGGTCGACCGCGGTGACCTCGTAGGTGCGCGGTCCAGGGGTCATTCTGAGATCCCGTACTCGCAGGAGCAGGCCCTCGGTCTGGATCACCATGGCGCGGACTTCCCACTCGGCCGTCCGGTAGATGCGGTAGAAGGAAACATCGCCTGAGGGCGAGGGTAGCCAGGAGAGTTCGACGAAGGTCGGGCCTACGTCGCCCAGGAGGCGGTCGGGAGACTCCGGCGGGACCAGGTCTTTCACCTGCACACAGACGGGCTCCGTGGGTTCGCTCTCCACGAGAGGTTTGATGGAAGTCGCGTACCGGATCGCGTAGCAGGGCTTGTCAGTCGGCTTGAGGGACGTGTCCATCCACGACGAGGCCTGGAGCGGTTGGGTGGCGAGGTGTGGCGTGCCATCGGTGCGGAAGATGCGGATGCCGGTTGGGAGTAGGGGCGTCGGTGTCGGGCTCGGCTGGGGTGTGGGCGACGCGCCGACGAGGGGCGCTGCCGGTGCGCCAGCAGGTGGTGTGGTCGCCGGAGTCTGGGCGGCGGGCATCCCGAGCGTGGTCGCGTCGCCGGCCGGTGGGCCGGTGCGAGATGGCTCGGCGGCGGTGGCCGGCGATGGAGACGGAGAGAGGGAAGGAGCCGAGAGCGCCGGAGCCACGGTCCCGGGCGGCGGTGCGGCGGGGTTGGGGCTCGGGGAGATGGTTGGGATTGGGGTGGGTGAGGGCCAGGGCTCTGCGCCCGGCGGGTTGATCCACCGGAGTTCGACTCCGGCGGGAAGGTTGGCCACAAGAAGCCCGGTGGGCGCCGACGGCACCGGCGCAGGTGTGAAGGGGAGGGGGAGGGCGGGACCCGATCGGGCTCTTCCGTTGTAGGCGCGAACCGAAAAGAGGGCGACGGCGGCGGCGAGCGGGAACCGTTTGATCCGGAGTTCTCCCGGGGCGACTTCTTCACGAAGCAGCGGTACGGCGAGCTTCCCAAAATCCCCGCTGGGGGGGGCTTGAAGCCACTCCAATTCGATGAGAGGAAGTGGGCGATTTTCAATGGTTGTGCGCGGGGCCGTGATCTGGACCTCCATGGCGTTCCCCACCTGGGAGATATCGAGCCCGGTCGGAGGTAGGGGTGTTTTCAGATAGGGCGCCAAAGGATCGGCGCGCTTTCCGCAGCCAGGCGAAGTCCCAACGGCCAGAAGCA
>JAENWE010000396.1 GCA_016650185.1 Vicinamibacteria bacterium
GAACCACAGGCTGATGCCGCGGCGAGGGACGGCCGCGGCCAGGAGGGCGGCTCCGAGAGCCAGAAAGGGCAAGTAGGTCGTGAACGCCGCGGTGAAGAAGTTCCAGGAGGCGCTCGACGGACGGGGATAGGCTGCAACCGTCTCCGTCGCGGCCAGGATCAAACAGGCGACTACGGCGGCCACCATGCTTCTGGCCATGGTGCCGGGAGGCTGGCTTGGCGCCGACGCCCTGATCAGCATCTCGAGTCGCTGAAGCGGCCGCCTTGCCCCCGCGCCTTCAATTGATGACGATGGGCTCCCGCCTGCCGAACCATCCCCTCAGTTCCTTCCACGCCCGCAAGGCCCACACCTCGATCGGAAACGCTACCGCCAGGTGACGAAGCCGAAACCGGGCTATTCGTTGTAGCCCACGTCGCACCCAATCCTTGAAGCCATCCGGGCGATGAACCACCATCTTCCGAGCCGAGTAGCCGATGCGAATGTAGTCCCGAATCCGCTGCACTCGGGCGTGCGCCCGGTCCTGGAGCCACGGAAGTTTCTGAATCTTCGGATGAAAACTCGCCCACTCCTCGAGGGAGGTCGGCTCCTGAACTCCGAGCCGCAAGGCCTCGGGGAAGATTGGCGAGCCAGGATAGGGCGAGAAAATGTTGGTGAAGAAGGCAGCCTCGGGATTTCGCCGGCCGATGCTGTCGACCATGGCGATGGTGTCCCTGAGATCCTCGGCCTCTTCGCCGGGAAGGCCAAAGATGAGGTTGAAGGAAGCCTCGACACCCGCGGCATAGCAACGCTCGGCCGTCCGATACGCGGTCTCCAGGTCCAGTCGTTTGTTCACGGTCCGAAGAACTTTTTTCGAGCCCGACTCGATACCGAAGAAGATCCGTTTGAGCCCGCTGCGCCGCAGGAGGCGGAGTTCCTCGTCGGTGAGCCGATCCACCTGGTCCGTTCGGGTCTGGATGAAGTAGCCGAAGTTGGCTCCTTTGAGCAGGAGCTTCTCGGCGATCTCGACCGCACGATCCCGACGGACCAGATAGTTGTCATCGATGATGTCGACAACGTCCAGGGCATATCTGGCCGCGAGTTCGGTCATCTCGTCCACGGTTCGGTCGGCCTCAAGGGGCTTCCAGTTTCGACCGTAGACCGATGCGTTCGAACAGTAGGAGCAATCCCACGGACAACCGTGCGACGAGCAATACAGGATCCACCGAAATCCGTGGCACTTGTTCGCATACCGCTCGAAGTCCACGATTTCGAAGGGCCGTCGCGGAAGTGAGTTAATGTCGGTGTATCCGCGGGGCCCGTTATCTACCTGCTCGTTGCGGCGCTTGAAAAGGGAACCCGTTACTCCGGAAAGATCCCGCTCGCCCACGTTCCATCGATCAACGATCTCGGCCAGTGTGATTTCGCCCTGGCCCTTGACCACCGCGTCGAACAGAGGCGAGCGCAGCGTCTGTTCCGGAAGGATGGAAGGATGCCAGCCCCCGGCCACGATGGGAAGATCCGGGCGCGCGCCACGAACCGCCGCCGCCACGGAAACGCCCTGGGTGATCATGGGCCCCGTCACCATGCTGACGCCGAGAGCACACGCTCCATTGAGCGCCTGAAGAACCGCCTTCTCAGGATCGTCTTCGATCGCGGAGTCGACGATCCGGACTTCGTGGCCATTCGCCACGAGCGGCGCGGCCAGATGAATCAACGCCAGCGGCGGGGCCGCCTCATCCGAGTAGTAGGAGGGGAAGAAGAGAACAACCGGCTTCCGTACCGTCATAGACCGCGACGCCCCGACCCCTGGTCCATCATGGTCATCGCTCCCTCAGTTCTCCGCGATCATCGGCTGCTGTCGAGGGCGGATTCCGGTGCGCACACGCTTCGAGAGATCCACGAGCCGGCGCTCGAAATCGAAGCGATAGAAATCGAACCGGACGCGCAATCTGGCGAGTTGCCGCGCCACCCGTTTCCCCAGTCCGCGTTCCACGGGCTCGAACGCATGGCGCAGGTAGAAGTTGTAGCGCGGGACGAATTTGCGGACCGGTTCGGAGATCCAGGGGCCAATCGAGTGGTCAAGGTCCACATGCTCCCAGTCCTCGAGGCGTTGCGGGGGCTCGAAGCCCAGCGCGGGCATGCGCTCCGACAGCTCAGTCCCGGGGTAGGGCGCGTAGAAATAGATAGGGGTCTCGAAGGCTCCATTGATCTTCCGGAGGGTCTTGACCGTCCGATAGGTATCCGCCAGAGATGAGGCCGGCTCTTTCGGAAAGCCGGCGATGAACGAGAAGCGCGCGCCAATGCCGGCGCGGTTCAGCTTCTCGGCGCTCTCGATCACTTCCTCGACCAACGTCCCCTTCCTGATGTCCTCGAGAACCTTGGCGGATCCGCTCTCGGCACCTACGTTGACCTTGTAGCAGCCGCTCTGCCGCATGAGCGCCAACTGCTCGGCGGACATGCGGCGCAACAGGTCGGCCCGGCCGGTGCCGAACCATTGAATATCAACCCTGGCATCGATCAGACCCCGCGCTATGGCCTCCGCACGCCTGATGTCGGTAAAGAAGTTGTCGTCGTTGAAGAAGACCTGGTCAAGTCGAAATCTCTTCTTGTGTTCCGCGATCTCGGCCACCACTCGATCGGCGCCCAGACCGCTCCAGCGTTGTTTGTAGACCATCGGATCGGCGCAGAATGCGCACTCGAAGGGGCATCCTTGCGAAGAGCAATAGTCGAGCCGTCTCCCTCCTCGGAAAGCGAAGTACTTCTCCAAGTCGATGAGGCCGAACTCCACGCGCGGAAAGGAATTCACGTTTTGGAAAGCGCGCGGCGGGTTCTTGATCGTGACTCCGTCGCGCTTGAACGAAATTCCTGTCACACCACCGAGATCTCGACCTTCCGCGAGACAGAGCACGATCTCGCGGAAGACCTCTTCCCCTTGTGCGCTGACGCAGACATCCACCCCGGGCGACGCCAGGCACTGCTCGGGAAGAAGCGAGGGATGCCATCCGCCCCAGATGACGGGAAGATTGGGATAGCGACGCTTCACCGCCCGGCTCGCGCGCAGGGCGTCGAGAATCGGCTTCCCGGTTAGAACCGTCACGCCCAGACACACCGCCCCATCCGCCAGTTCGGCAAGGGTCGACTCAGGGGCCAGTTCAATGCGGCCGTCGACGATCTGGACGTCGAATTCGGGAAGCATCGAGCCGATGTGCAGTAGGGCGAGCGGCAGGATGTGGCTCTCCCCTCGCGGGTTGTAGAGCAGAACCCTCCGCCGGCTCATGCCGCTCCCCTGAGCCGGGCGAAGAACTTCGGCGTCGCGCGCCTCAAGGCCTCGCCGACCCAACTCGATACCAACCCCTCGGACTGGTACTTCGGGCAGGCGCACGCGGCGCAGGTGGGATTCTCGGGGCCAAGCGCCCGAAGCGCCTGCGCGTACGCCTCAGACCGCCGTATTTCGCCGATGGACACCGAGGACTCGGCAGCGACCTTCGGCTGAAAAAAACACGGTCGGACGGCGCCATCAGCCTCGACTACCGAAGACCACTCGGGCGCGTTGCAGGCGGGCGCCTCCTGGCGAGCGGTGCCACTCACGAGCCCGTCGGCGAGACTCGTCAGTTTCCGCAAGTCCTCAACCACATAGTTTCCGAGGTCCCCGGCCGTATCGAGGCGGATCACGGCACCCCTCATCGCGGCGATGGCCGGCCCATCTGGCCGAAGGTTTTCCCGACGGGCCGGGTCTCCACCAAACGCCTGGCTGGTCACGTCGACGGGAAGAAACGAAATCGCGTCAAGCCCCAGAGACCTGGCCGCGCCGACCGTCTCTTCGATCTGCGAAACATTCGCCGCAGAGAGCACCGACCTCCCCACCAGGCGCGGGCGGAGCGGCAATGCCTCAACCGCAGCCAGCGAAGCCGCGAGGCGCGCGAACATCCCGAGTCCGCGGACGCTGTCGTGAATCCCCTCCGGTCCTTCGAGGCTCACATACACTTCATCGACCACGCCGCCGATCCAGGCAGTGGCGCGGGCGAGGCCCAGTCCGTTCGTGGCGATCTGTACTGATAGACCAAGGTCATGCGCCGTGCGCGACAGGGTTTCGAGATGATCGCAGAGGAGCGGTTCGCCACCCGTGAACAGAACCGCGCGCGCACCCAGAGAATGCGCTTCCTGGATGATCGCAAGGCGCGCACCCACCCCGAGCTCGGGGCCGCCGGCCTTTGGCTTCCAGATCGAACAGTGCCCGCACGCCTGATCACAGCGCGAAGAGGCGTGCAGTATGAGGACCCTGAGCTCCCGCGGCCTCATAGCCCTCCTCGTTCCGCTGATCCGCGATGGCCAGGCTCGCGGGTGTGATCGAATCGACCAGGAAGATCCACCGCCCTCGCCGCCGAGGTTGAGAAAATCAGGCTGACCGCCGGCGGGCCGCAATCATGGGAAAACGCGCCGTTCTCCGGCCGTGACGGAAGATCTCGATCACATCCCTGCCCATCTCCCGGAGTCGGCTCGGCCACCCCACCAGTCGCACATCGAACCCGCTGCGTCCGAGAAGACGGGTCAACTCCGTCAAGGTGAAGTATCCGGCCGCCGCATCGCGGCAAGGGGCGTAGCCATAGCGACCCAGAAACTCCCGCCTCTTTTTCTTCACCATCGATTCCCCATCGGCAGACCGGCGGTAGATCGGAGAATCAAGAATGATGAGAAAGCCCGACGGCTTCAGGATCCGACGAGCCTCGGCGACTACATTCTGGGGACAGCGCGCGTAGTGAAGCGCGCCATTGAGGAGTACCACATCCGCGCAGGCTGCGGAAAGAGGCAGAAACTCCATATCCGCCTCGATCCGTTCGATCCCAAGCTCGCGACCAGGATCCTCGCCGAGCGCGGTCAAGCCATCATGGGGATCAAGGTTGATGTCGAGGGCCGCCACGCGATGACCGCGCTCGGCCAGGCGTTGGGCAGCCCAGCCGCACCCGGCGCCGACGTCGACGATGGACTGCGACTTGGGCCTCTCCCGCGCCAGCCAGTCCATGAAGCGGCCGAAGTGCCGAGCGCGTTGTTTCCAGATCCTGGCCTGCGCATGGCCGCGGGGAACGCGGGGGAGTTCAGCCGAGTGCTGGAAACCCTCATCGGCGCGAACCCGGCAATAGAAAGCGGTGGCCGCGGCGAGTTGCGCCTGCCTCTCATGACCCAGGAGTCGATGGACTCCAGAGAGGGTCGCAAAAAACGCCTGGTCGCGGCCGCACACAAGCCCTCCCCGAGACTCGCTCAAGGGCCCCGTGCATTCGGGACAGCATAACGAGGCCACCCAGTGGCTCTGAGTCTGGAGCGGTTGGAGTTGGGTCTCTAAATCCATGCCGGCGCCTCCAATCCGATGTTCTGCAAAGCCTCTTGGAACAGCCCTCGTAGGCGAGGCCGGTGATCCGTGGCGTGGAGGCGGATGACGTGGTTTGAAAGTTCTACGCCCGTTCCCGGGGGCAGTCTCTTTCGGAGATAGGGTTGTTGAATCATCTTGGCCGTGGCTTCAAGAAGGCGTCCTCCCGAAACGGTCGACGTTTGGTTTCCTGGATTCTGCCTGTTAGGCCTTGACTGAAGGAAATTGGGAAATATCGGATCGATCCAGAGGTTCTCGCGAAGAAGATCACCGAAGACATGAGCACCCTTGAAAGGCCGCAGGCTGATGAGCTCCAGACCACTGTAGAAATCGCGCCAGGGCAGCGCCAGGGCAGTCGCATCGACCAGGTAGTTCATGCAGAGGATTCGTCTCCATCCGCGGATCTTCGCGACCAGCATCACCCGCAACAGAGTCCGCCAAAGCGCCCCCGGCTCGGTGATCGCAAAGATGTCGATATCTCCGTCGACGGCGGCGCCGTGGGCGCAGCCCCCCGAAAGAGCGGCCAGCCGGACTCCCGGGAGGCTTTTCACATAGTTCAAGATGTCCAGATGACGATCCAGAAGGTCCTGGGTCGCCCGCTTCCGCCTCCCGAACACGGCAAACGCGTCCGCGCTGGCAGAGCCGTGAAGCCAGATTTCGCCGTCCCTCTCGACCAGAAGCCCGCGAGAAATCAGCGAAGCCATGGCCGCCCACACCTCTTCTTGAGTGACGCGCACGCCTACGGTCTGCTCCCACAACCTCGATGATTGAATCGGCGCTCCAAAGATGGACGCATAGACGACTGGCCACAGAATGCCCTTCTCGACCGCGTCGAGGTCGGAGATTCGTGCTTCGCTGGTCTGGGGCCCAGGTTTCATGCGAGGCCGCTCGCCTCGGTTCCCCGTTGCAGAATCACGCCCGCGACCAGGACGAACAATAGCGCCCCGGTCAGGATCGCGACCGGCAGGGAGAAGGACCAGATCGAGAGGATCAGGGCCATCGGCAGGCACGCCACGACCGCCCAGCCCACAGGCCGAAAAACTTGAAGCTCGGCATGCGATCGCGCTCTCCGAACCAACATCACGAAGAGGCACAACTCAGCCGTGGTGAACGAAAAGGCCGCGCCGATGAGACCAACCCACGGGATCACCAGCGAGCCCAGAACGCACGCCACTCCAACCCTCACTCCCGTGAGTCGCGGAATAATCGCAGTGTCCCCGGCCGCGATGAGGATGTGAAAGACCGCGGCGTTAGCGAAGCACAGGAAAAGCGCCAAGGAGAGCATGCGGAGAACGGTCGCCCCGTCCACGAATCCAGGCCCAAGGACACCTAGGACCGCGGGCGCGCATAGAGCCAGGCCCACCGCGGAGGGCACGCCCATCCACACCACCAGCCCAAACGTGCGCTGGGCCGCCCCGCGCGATCCCCTCACCACATCGCGCGCCACCGCGGGAAGAGCGCCTGCAGCGATGGCGCTCGGCAGGGTCAGGAGCGATTCCACGATCCGAAGCGCGCCGCCGAAGAGACCGACCGCGTGCTCGCCCTGCGTCAATTGAATCAGAAGGACCTCGACCCGAGTGGAGAGGATCGAGAGATAGCCGTTCGCTCCCATGGGCGCGGCCTGGCGCAGGATGGCCCGTACTGCGGCTCCGGGCGGACCCTCGCTGATCACCCGCGCATGCAGCAGCCAGCCTCCAAGGAGGACGGCGGGACCGATGGCGAGCGCGTAGCCGATCGACGCGCCAAGGACGGTGAGGCCAAACGGTGCGGCAACGACCAGGCCCACCAGAGTGAAACGAAAAGTAAAAAGGAGCAACGCCTCGTCCACTCGTCTCCCGACGGCTCGCAGCGCTGTGCCCGTCACCTCGATCCAGCTGGCACCCAAAAAGTGGATGGTACACAGACCGAGGAGCAGGGGCGCCACCCCCGAGACTCGTGCCGAGAGAGGAATAAGGATGAGGCTCATGAGCAATGTGAAGCCGCTCATCGCCGCCTTCATGCGAAAGATCGTCCCAAGGTTGCGCGGACTCCTGACCACGAGCGGCACCACGATGGCGTTTAGACCCAGATCGCAAAGCTCCGCGATCATCAACCCGATCGACAGCGCCACCACGAACTGTCCGAACGCGGCGACCCCGAGCGTTCGGGTCAGCCACAATGTGGCCACGATGGAGGAAAGTCGAACCACGATCTCGGCGGCAAGACGGACGGCGCTTCCGCGGGACGCGTCGCCGGCCGAGGTGGAGGGGAGGCGGTGGAAGTCGGTCGCCGCCAGGATGGTAGAGGGCGCGACCGCTTCGTCGGTGATCACGCGACTCTCTCTCCCGCACGCCGTAGCATCCTCACGCGGGCCCAGGTCGCGCGGAGGGTCGGCGTCAATGCGGCGATCGGCTGCCCTCCTCGGCGCAGACGATGGGCCGCCGCATCATTTTCGATCCAGGACCGGGCCGCCTCGTAGTACTTCATCGAGCGCCGGCCCCTGACCAGGGTTTCGCGGTCGGAGGTGAAGCCCCACGGTTTCTCGTTCACCGCCCGATCCGAAACATCAGTTGCGTACTCAGTGCCTTGAATCGGATAGGAGGTCGTAGTCAAGACGATATCGGGCTCGCTCTTCCGGATGTGATCCACCGTGGCGAGAAGGTCCACATCCTCCTCCCCTTCGTAGCCCACCATGATGAAGAAACCGACTTCGATACCTTTGCTCTTGAGCAACCGGGTGGCCTTTCGAACGGCCTCGACCGTCACTCTACGGTCCATCGCATCGAGGATCCGCTGCGACCCGCTCTCAGATCCAATCCAGACCCGGAAGCACCCCAGCCCTTTGAGGGCATCCGCGACATCCTCATCCACTCGCTCCGCGCGCGAGATGCACTCGAAGGGGATCCGGATCCCCTTGGCCTTCATCCTGTTCGCGAAGTCCACGGTCCAGCCCTTGTGAATGGTGAACACGTCGTCCACGAACCAGAGCCTCTCGGGAGCGTACCGTTTCTCGATGAACTCAATTTCCGCCACCACGTCATCCACGGGCCGGCGGCGATGCGACTCGCCGTAGACGGCACGGGAGCACCAGCGGCACGTGTATGGACACCCGCGCGCGGTGATGAGAGAAATCGACCCGTAGCCGTGGCGTCCTCTCCAGGACTCCAGATACGGCTCAAGAGGAATGGCCTCGCGATCGGGCCATGGGTGTCCGGAAAGAGACGGAATCAGCGGGCGATCGGGACCGTGGAAGGTAACGCCGCCCATGCGCACACTGGTCCCGGCGACATCGATAGGCGGCGCGCCCCCTGGCCACCGGGCCAGGAGATCATTGAGGGTGGCCTCTCCCTCGCCTCGTACCACAACCGACGCGCCGTGGCTGAGGTAGGCCTCGACGTTCCCTGACGCGTCGGGGCCACCGACGACCACCGGAATCCCCGTTTCGTTCGCTCGGGCGATCAAAGTCACGATCCGGGCTCGGGTCATGAGGTTTGCGTAAAGCCCGAGCACTCGTGGCCGCGATTTCCTGAGCGTCTCGATGAGTCCCTCGGGAGTCGAAAACGTCGAATCGAAGACGGTGACCTCGTGACCCTCCCTCTTGAGAAAGGCCGAGAGATACAAGAGGCCAAGGGGCGGATACGGGCGCATCACCTTTTGCTCGATCGGATCGAGGCCGAGGAAGTATCCGTGCGAAAGAAGGATGTGATTCGCCATCAGAGATCGCCCAGACCGGACAGGGCTCGCGTGGTCGGCGTGGCCGCCCGTTCCCGAGAAAGCTCCGGTAGCATCGAGCGTGTTCGAATCCGCTCGCGGGCGACGAGGGCCAGGGCCAGTCCTGCGATAAGGCGCTTGGCCCCGCGCCAGATAACCGTCATCGAACGCCGTGGGAGGCCTCCCTCCCGGTTCCCCAGGGCCAGAGCCAGCCGAAAGCGGGCATGGGCATATGCGTGGAGACGCCGGTAGTAGCGAGTCCCGCGCGGACTGGCAAAGAGCATGGCAAGGTCACTGGAGTCGCGCCAGTGAGTCGCCGCGCTCATTTCGCCCTTCACGCGTTCATGAAACCGGGTGCCGGGAAGAGGATAGGAAACCGAAATGCCGATGTCGTCGGGGAGAACCTCATCCGCCAAGCTCAGAGTGGCCCGCACGTCCTCCTCGGTTTCGCCCGGGTAACCGAACTGCAGAAAGAATCCCACTTTGATCCGATGCGATCGAAGTCTCGCGGCCGCGGCCTTGATCTCCTCCACCGTGGTGCCCTTCTCCATGGCGTCGAGGATCTTCTGCGACCCGGACTCAGCGCCGATCCAAACCATCTCGCAGCCAGCGCCCTTGAGCGCTCGAACCAGGCGGTCGGTCAGGAGGTCGGCACGGGATAGACATTTGAACGGAAGGACGCAGTTAAGACGTGCAAGTTCTGCGGCGAACTCCTCCATCCAGCCGGGCCTGAGCCCAAAGATATCGTCCAGGACATTCACCTTTCCCGCACCCAGTCTCTTCAGGGTCAGAACCTCACGCGCGGCGCGAGACGGAGACACCGTATTGTGCCTTTGTCCCCAGATGGGTTTTGCACACCAGTTACAATGGAACGGGCAGCCCCGGCTCGTGGCTAGAGGAAGGCAAAGCGGAGCGCGCTCCCTGCCCCACACCCGGCGATAGGCGTCGAGATCGATCAGATCCCAGGCCGGGGAGGGAATCGAGTCGAGATTCTGAACCATGCCCCGGGCCGGTCCGGAGACCACCGCCCCCTCCGGGTTCAGGGTCGCCATTCCGGGGACCGTTCCTCGAGTCGCCCACGGGGCCTGCAGCCAATCCGCCACCGCAAACTCTCCCTCTCCGACCGCCACCGCCGACGCCCCTGCCCTCAGAAAGAACCCCGGATCGTCGCTCGCATCCGAGCCGGCCAAGACCGCCTCGATGCCTCGCTCACGCGCCATAACGATCATACGCACAGCCGCTTCTCGCATCCTCGCGAGGCACATCTTCGTCAGGTAGTTGAAATTGTCTTCGAACAAGACCAGCGTGTCAGGCCGCTCCCGGTTCATGGCGGCGGCACAGTCGTCCTCAGACCCGGCCAGCATCGAATCGAAAAAACGGACATCACAACCCCGATCCCGCAGCACCGCGGCGCAGATCAGCGAACCGAGAGGCGGCGAAGGCTGCGCCCCTTCCTGCAGTTTGGGATCGAAGCGCAGGAAATAGGCCTGCGCCAACAGGACACGTCTCGAGCTCACTTGTAGCCCTGACTCATCGGTTTTTTGATCCGGACACGCGCGCGGTAAACCCGCGCGGGGCCCGGAGCTCCTACTTCTTGCCGCAGGTGGTATCGCCCATGCCGGACCCGCAGCGTCTCGTCCCGTCGGAGAAAGTAGAGCAAAAGAAGCCCGCGCGACAGTCAGAATCGCCGGAGCAGGTTCCACATTCTTCGGTTGAAGCGCACGACGACAGCGCGCCGATGAGTAGAGAAGCAAAGAGGGCCAGGACACGAATAATGGAAAGTCGAGAAAAGAACGTCATGAGCCCGGATTCTGGCAGGAGTTCGTGATCTGAGAGAATTGCTGGATTGCAATGAGCGAAGCCACCGACTGGAAGCACACCCTGAACCTGCCGCAGACCGCCTTCCCTATGAAGGCGAATCTGCCGGACTCGGAACCCAAACGACTGGCGGCATGGAAGGAGCGAGGCCTCTACGGGCGAATCCGCGAGGCCCGCAGAGGCCGGCCGCAATGGATCCTTCATGACGGTCCTCCTTACGCCAACGGCCACATTCACCTGGGCCACATCGTCAACAAGACTCTGAAGGATCTGTCGCTGAAGCGCAGTTCGATGCTCGGGTTCGACGCTCCCCTCACCCCGGTGTGGGACTGCCATGGTCTGCCCATTGAGCTCCAGGTTGACAAGGCTCTCGGCTCCAAGAAGAATCAGCTTTCCCCCGTCGCTTTCCGCCAGGCGTGCCAGGCGCACGCTCAGAAGTTTGTGGGCATCCAGGGCGAGGAGTTCGAACGACTGGGCGTTTCCGCGGAATGGGAGCACCCCTATTTCACGATGGCCAAGTCGTATCAGGCCACCATCGTCCGCACTCTGGCAAAGTTCGTCGAGCGCGACCTCGTCTACAAGGCCCGCAAGTCCGTTCATTGGTGCCTTTCCTGCAAGACCGCCCTCGCCGAGGCGGAAATCGAATACGAAGAGAGCCACATCTCTCCGTCGGTGGACGTGCGATTCCCTCTGAGTGATGCCGGGAAGGCCGTCCTCGCGTCCCGGACCGTCGCCCTCGGCAACCGACCGGTTCACGTCATCACCTGGACCACCACCCCCTGGACGCTGCCCGCCAATCGCGCGCTCGCCTTCAACCCCGAACTCGAGTACGGCCTCTACGAAGAGTCGCCGGGCGGACCCATCGCCATCCTGGCCGTCGGCCTGAAGGACGCCACCGTTTCGCGCTCTCGCACCGTTCAGGCCCTCACCCTGGGCGAACCCATGGCTACGATCAAGGGGGATGCCTTCGAAGGTCTGGACTTCCGCCATCCCTGGATCGACCGCCCGTCCCCCGGCGTGCTCGCCGATTACGTCACGCTCGAGGCCGGCACGGGCATCGTCCACACCGCTCCCGGTCATGGCGCCGACGACTACGACACGGGGATCAAATACGGTCTCGAAGTCGACTGCCCCGTTACCGATCGGGGTTTTTTCACCACCGACATCGAGCACTTCGCGGGCCAGAAGATATGGGACGCCAATCCGAAGATCACCGAGTTCCTGAGAGAGAGCGGAGCACTGGTCTCGACCGTGCCCTACAGCCACTCGTACCCCATCTGCTGGCGCTGTAAGAATCCGGTCATCTTCCGCGCCACCGCGCAGTGGTTCATCGCCATGGACCGCCGAGGCTTCCGGGAGAAGGCTCTGTCGGAGATCAAGACCACGCGCTGGATTCCCGCTTGGGGTGAAGATCGGATCCGCAACATGATCGCGTCGCGACCTGACTGGTGTATCTCCAGGCAGAGACTCTGGGGGGTGCCGATCCCGGCGGCCTATTGCGTGGCCTGCGAAGAGCCCCATCTGGACGCCTCCGTTCTGGCCCGAGTGGCGGACGTCTTCGATCAGGAAGGCGCGGATGCCTGGTTCGCCCGGGATATCGCCGCGTTCCTCCCCGAGGGATTCAAGTGCCGCAGTTGCTCCGGGACGACGTTCCGCCGCGAGGACGACATCCTCGATGTCTGGTTCGATTCGGGGTGCCTCCATGCCGCCCTGGAAGCACATCCAGACCGTCCAGTTTCGGCCATCGCCGATCTCTATCTGGAGGGTTCCGACCAGCATCGCGGTTGGTTTCATTCGTCGCTCCTGGTGAGCGTGGGCACACGGGACCATGCGCCATTCAAGACGGTTCTGACCCACGGCTTCACCATGGACGGAGACGGCCGCAAGATGTCGAAGAGCCTGGGGAACACCGTCGAGGCGGACAAGGCCCTGAAGCAATACGGCGCCGATGTCCTGCGTCTGTGGGTTTCCATGGTCGACTTCCGCGAGGACATGCGGATCTCCGACGAACTGCTCAAGCGCGTCGCCGAGGGGTATCGGAAGATCCGCAATACCTGCAGGTTCCTGCTTTCGAACCTCTACGACTTCGACCCCGCCGCGGGCCATCGGGTCACGGAGCCTCTCGATCACCATGCGCTCGCCGTTCACCACGACTTCGAGACGAAAATCCGGAAGGCCTATGATGAGCACGACTACCACGCCCTTCATACCCTTCTCCTGCAGTACTGCACCGTCGATCTGTCCGCCTTCTACATGGACATCTTGAAGGACCGTCTTTACTGCGACGCCGCGGATGGCCCCAGACGGCGATCGGCGCAGGCCGCGATGTTCCGGATCGCCGACGGCCTCGCCCTCTACATGGCTCCGCTTCTCGTCTACACCGGTGACGAAATCTACGAGTCATTGCACAAGGCCCCGCCCGGAACGGTTCATGAACGCGAATTCCCGGCGCTGGCGTCCGCTGTCGCTGGCGTCCGCGACGTTTGGAAACCGCTACTCGCAGCTCGCGAGGTCGTCCTCAAGACCCTCGAAACCTCGCGTGCCGCGAAGGTCATCACCTCATCCCTCGAAGCGAATCTGGTGGTGAGAGGGTCGGAAACGTCCCTGGCCCCGCTTCGCGCTCACGAAGCGCTCCCTTCCTCCTTCCCGGGCAACCTTGCCAACCTGTTTATCGTCAGCCACGTGACCCTGGAAAATGCCGCCGGCCCCGACCTCGTGGTCGAAGTCCGGCGGGCCAAGGGAGTGAAGTGCTCGCGGTGCTGGACGTACTTCGATCGGAGCGACGGAAGCGACCCGAAGGCTCTGTGCCCTCGCTGTTTCTCGGTCGTCCCTCCTCAGGCCGCCGCATGAGACTCCTCCTCGTTCCGTTCATTATCGTGCTCTTGGACCAGGCGACGAAATGGCTGGTCATCCAGAGTCTTCCCCTCTATGAAGACGTGTCCGTAGTTTCGGGCCTGCTCAGCCTGCAGCACGTTCGCAATTCGGGCGCCGTCTTCGGCTTCCTGTCCGGCGCCGACTTCCCTGGCAAGCCCTACCTGTTCGCGGTCCTGAGCGCGGCGGCTCTCGCCGCCCTCACCTACTACGCCCGGACCATTCCGCGCGAAGAGAGACTCCCGCGCTTCGCATTAAGCCTCGTGATCGGCGGGGCGGTCGGCAACCTGATTGATCGCGTGCGCTTCGGCTACGTGGTGGATTTCGTCAAAATGTACTGGGGAACCCATATCTGGCCGAACTACAACGTGGCCGATTCCGCCATCAGCATCGGTCTGGTGCTTCTGGTCGTCGATTCCTTCCGGCCGCGCGATCGCGAGGCGGTAGCCGCCCCTACCATTTCGTCCTCTTAGGACCCTGTCTATCCGGTAGGCTGTCTCCCTTCAACCGACGCAAGGCGACCCGAACTCATGTTTCCGAAACTCTTCACCATCCCCGCTTTCGACCTGTTTGGTCGAAACTTCGGCCCGTTTTCGCTGCACATGTACGGGGTTCTCCTGGTCTCCGCCCTTCTCGCCGCGCTCTGGCTCGCCGGGCGCCTGGCCAAGAAACAAGGGCTCGATCCCCAGAAGGTGCAGGACCTGGGCATCGCGTCCATCATCGCGGGACTGGTCGGAGCCAAGATTCTCCTGGTGATCGTCGACTTCGATCAATACCGAGCCAGTCCGCGGGCCTTGCTCGACGTCTTGCAGAGTGGAGGCGTCTTCTACGGAGGCCTCCTCGGGGGGATCCCGGTGGCCTGGTGGTACATCAAGAAGCACGGATTGCCGCTCCTTAACACTCTCGACATCCTGGCCCCCGCCGTCGCCCTGGGCCAAGCGGTTGGGCGCCTCGGCTGCTTCGCGGCGGGTTGCTGCTACGGAACGCCCTCCACCACACCCTGGTCGGTCATCTTCCATAGCGAAGACGCCCACGCCCTGGTCGGCGTGCCCTTGGGCATCCCCCTTCACCCCTCGCAGCTATACGAGTCGCTCGGGACCTTCGTACTGATGTTCGTTCTGCTGGCCGTCTTGAGGAATCGCAAGTTCCACGGGCAGGTCCTTTCGGTCTATCTCCTGAGTTATGCGGTCTTGCGATTCACCCTCGAGTTCTTCCGAGGTGACGTGGCTCGAGGCACGGTCTTCGGGGGCGCACTGAGCACCTCTCAGTTCATAGCCATTCTCGTCGTCTTCCTGACCCTTGCCGCCCTTCCCGTCCTTGCCAGGCGCAAGCCCGAAGCTGCCTGAGACAAGGCCTGCGCCACCCCGTCTCCTCGATGCGGGGCCGGCTCTTTCGGGCCTCCGCGTGGACAAGGCTCTGGCGGACGCGTTCGCCGATCTGTCTCGCTCGAGGATCCACGGCCTCATGGATGGCGGCGCGGTTCTGCTCAATGGCCGGCGCCCCAAACCATCCACAAAGCTGCGCCTGGGCGACCGGCTCGAGGTGACCATCCCGGACGCCATCCCGTCGACTCTCGAACCTGAACCGGGTGATCTGAGGATCGTCTACGAAGACGACTCTCTCCTGGTGGTCGCGAAGCCCTCGGGAGTCGTCGTGCACCCGGGCGCCGGGACATCGCGGGGAACCCTCGCTGCCGCCCTCCTGGCCCACTGTGGGACGCTCTCGCAGATCGGGGGGATTCTTCGTCCGGGAATCGTTCACAGGCTGGACAAGGGGACCTCCGGCCTCATGGTGGTGGCCAAGAACGATCACTCGCACCGGTCCCTATCCGCGCAGTTCAAGGCGCGCGGGGTAACCAAGATCTACGCCGCGATCTGCATTGGAAGGCCGCGCCCGGATCGTGGGACGGTGCGGCTGCCGCTTGGACGGGATCCCCGGCACCGCCAGCGGATGGCCGTGGTTGACGACGGGCGGGAGGCTCAAACTGACTATGAGCTGACCGAGGTCCTCGGCGTGGCCAGCGTTCTCCGCCTCACCCTTCACACCGGGCGGACCCACCAGATCCGCGTGCACATGGCCTCGCTCAACTGCCCCCTCGTGGGGGACGCGACGTACGGCGCCACCGCCAGGGCCGCCCGGTCGCCACAGGCGGTACGGGCGCTTCTCACCACATTTGCAAGGCCAGCTCTTCACGCCCAGACCCTGGGATTCGCGCACCCGGTCACCGGCCAGGCCTTAAAGTTCGAAGAACCTTGGCCGCCGGACCTCAAGGACTTGCGGGAACGGTTGCGCGCTACGCTTTAGCACAGCCTTGGAGAAGAGCAAGATGGGAGCATGCCGCCGATGAAAATTGTCTACGAAGGGCCGGTCTTCTCGGTCGAGAGTGGAATACTGGCGGAACCCGGTGGGGTTCGAGCCCGGCGCGATATCGTGCGTCACTCGAGCTCGGTCGCCATCCTCCCTGTTCACGCGGACAAACGCATTACCCTGGTGACGCAATATCGCTGCGCCTTCCGCCAGCAGATTATCGAGCTTCCGGCAGGGAGAATCGACAGGGGCGAAACGCCCCTTCAGGCCGCCAAGCGCGAACTGCGCGAGGAACTCGGCCTCGGAGCGAGGAGGTGGGAACGCCTTCAGCGCATCCTGCCTTCGCCCGGCTATTCCGACGAGGCGGTCACGATCTTTCGGGCGACGGAGCTGTTCGAGAGTCCGGGAACGCCTGATCCCGACGAACGGATCAAGCCGATCACCATGCCGCTTTCGAGTGCGGTGAAGCTGATGAGGCTTCGTCGGATTCAGGATGCGAAGACCGTCGTGGCCCTGCTGCAGGAGAAGAAGCGGCGCTCTAAATCGCCTGTTCCACCACGATGATGTGCTTGACGCTGGTCCAGGGCAAGAAGATCTGGCTCACCGCGGTTTCGATGGTGCCGCCGCTGTCGGCCACCGCGCGCTCCACTTCAAACGCGACCCCCACCGTATCCGAATGAAGGACCCGACAGTTGTCCCAGGCGCCCGAAACGGCCACGATCTGCTTGAGTTTCACCCCGACGCCCAATGCTGACATGTTGGTTCTCCTGCTTGGTCGACGTTGGTCCCTTGAGGCGCCTTGAAGAAGCCCTTCCCTGGACTTAGAGAGAAACCCTAGTCGTAGTACTCGAGTCCGAGGTGCGTGATCAGTTCTTCACCCCGCAGATGGCGCAGGGTGTTCTTGAGCTTCATCAACTGAATGAAGAGGTCGTGCTCAGGATAGAGTCCGGGGGCGGTTTGAGGGCTCTTGAAGTAGAACGAGAGCCATTCTTGGATGCCGCTCATCTCGGCGCGCTTGGCGAGGTCGAAGAAGAGCGCAAGATCAAGAACGAGGGGTGCAGCCAGAATCGAATCGCGGCAGAGGAAGTCGACCTTGATCTGCATGGGATATCCCATCCAGCCGAAGATGTCGATGTTGTCCCAGCCCTCTTTGTTGTCGCCCCGCGGCGGGTAGTAGTTGATCCTCACCACGTGGTGGATCTGCCCGTACAGGTCGGGATAGAGGTGGGGCTGGAGGATCTCCTCGAGCACGCTCAGCTTGCTGACTTCCTTGGTCTTGAAGGACTCCGGGTCCTCGAGAACCTCGCCGTCGCGGTTCCCGAGTATGTTCGTGGAGAACCAGCCGTTCATGCCCAGCAGGCGCGCCTTGAAGCCGGGGGCCAGGATGGTCTTCATCAGGGTCTGACCGGTCTTGAAATC